>JALYJG010000034.1 GCA_030775365.1 Pseudomonadota bacterium | reverse complement strand
TGCCGGCGCTGCCCTGAACCTTGGCAAAGATATGACTGCCGCCGCTTTCGACCCTTAACTCATGGACATGGCCCTGTTGTTGGGTCGCACGGCCCCGATTGCGATCGCGCAAATCGAAATTCCGGTCAATATCGTTGGCGTTGAACAGGGGCACGGGCCGCACCATAGCGATCAATCTCTCGATCACAAAACGTCTTGTCGAAAGACGGACGCGGCGCGGGTAAGTTTCGCGTGTGCCCCGCGGCCACCTCTTATAAGGGACGGGTAAGTTTCATGTCTAATCATGGAAAAACCCAACACATACAATTACATCGAATATTTATGGCCTCCTCGCTACAAGCATTTAGGCCCTCCGGGGGTTGTATAAAGATGCTGATTAACAACCGGCGGTGTTAATTGAAGTGCTCGCCCCCCCTTGGTCCGTTCGCTTAGGCACTTTTGGGCACCCTGTTATAAGGAACTCTATATGAAACATACACTGGCGACCGCCTTGGCTGCGGGATTCGTGATCGCAAGCTTAACGCCTGCTGCGGCCATGAACAGCAGTGTCGAAGCCGCGCTGACCAGCAATGGTGACGTTTCGATGTTCCACCGAGCCCTGGTCAACACAGGGGTTGCATCCGAACTCGATGAGCGAACCGAATACTCGGTCTTTGCGCCGACCAATGCAGCCTTTGCCATGCTCAAGCCGGACGCTTATCCGTGCTTCTATGCCGTTCAGTGCCGGGGTGAGCTGGCGGCCGTGCTCCGTAACCATATTGTGCCGCGCAACGAATCCATGGCTGGACTGGTCAAATATGGCGGCGATGTTCCGACGCTCGGCAACCGCCGGATCAATGTTCAAGAACCTTTCAAGGGTGACTACACAGTCGAGCGCCGCCATGTGCTCAATCAAAGCGAAGGGGAGAGAGTGAGTGTCTATCGTATCGATGGCGTAATAGCCAACGCTCAGGAATTGGCTGCTTTCCGCGTGCAGCCCCAGACAGTGGTTGTTGAGGAGCCCGAGCAGGTCATCGAAAAGACCGTGACCACCTACCGGAGCCCCGTCGTTGCACCTGTTGTTAACACTTATCCGCCTATACCAGGCGGGTACCCGGCCGGTTCCGTAACCTATGTGACAACGGACGGAACACCGGATAATGTTACCCAGACGACGACCGTGACACATACGATAACGACGTTGGAACCGCAGTAAAACTAACCCTAACTCTTGGTGGAGACAGAAATGAAGAATATCAGTGCCAAATTAGCCCTGCTGATCGGGCTTTCTTTCGTGGCAAGCGTCGGACTGGCGCATGCCGATGATAGAGATGTCGTTCGCGACTCGGAAGGTCAGATCGTCCACAGCAGCAACGGCAATTGCGTACGCACGCAATGGTCGGCCTGCACCGACCAGTGTGGTGCCGCCCCGCAGCAGGCAACACGTCAGGCCGTAGCTGAGTTGACACAGGAAGATCGCACGATCTATTTCCCGTTCAACAAGGCAACGCTGACTCCTGCCGCTAAACGTCGCCTCGATACGTTGGCGAATGTGCTGAGCTCGAACGACCGCGTGCAGGAAGCCAAAGTCGTTGGGTACGCCGACCGTATCGGCAGCGTTTCGTACAACGACAAGCTCTCGCAGAAGCGCGCGGAAGCGGTGCGGGCTTATTTGGTTTCCCGGGGATATACGAAGTCCCGCGTAACCGAAACACGCTGGTTTGGCAAATCCGTCCCAGCGACGCATTGCCCGGCAAAGCTCGCTCGGCCGAAGCTCATCCAGTGCTTGCAGAGAGACAGACGCGTCGAAGTTGAGATCGTGTACCAGGCCGATGGCTCTGGTCAGTAATCTCGTAGCGTAAACGGCTGTTCCCGCCGAAGCACCCGGTGCTCTCGGCGGGACGGCCGCCCTACGGCGAACGACCTGCCGTTAAGACTAGATATTGTAGTATGGAGGGAGTGATCGTCATGAACGGAACCAGCAAAACACTCGCAATTTGCGTCGTCGTAGTAATTGCGATTGCTCTCACTTACGGATTTCTCACGATGCCCGACCGGCGCAGCGGTGCCGAAAGGGTGGGTGATGCCATTCATGAGTTGCCGCGCGGACCCGATAAAGCGATCCGTGAACTTGGCGACCGGACCCCGGGCGAACGGGTGGGCGATACCGTTAAGGACGTCGGAGACAAGATCAAGGACGGCACGAACCGCTGAGCTGGCAGCGGGCATTCCCTGCCGGCTTTATATCTTTCTTATCGAAAACAAACAGTGATCCTATCGTTTTTTGAGAGGGCGGTCATGCACGTTGTTGTATGGCCTGCCGCTCGCAACTTCATGTTGCCGGTATTGCGCCGTTACGTAAGGAGGACGTCATGAACAAGGATCAAGCGACGGGAAAGTTTGAGCAACTCAAAGGCAAGATCAAAGAGACTTGGGGTCGCCTAAGCGATGATGACATTGCCCTTTACCGCGGTAAGCAGGAACAGTTCTACGGAAAACTCCAGGAGAAGTACGGTGTGGCCCGCGAGGAGGCCGAGAAGCGCCTTAGCGAGTTTGAAGCGGCCTGCACTTCCGGTTCCTGCTCTTCAAATTCCGAAAGGGCAGCCTGATCTTTTAGAGGACAAAGCGCCAGCGCGCATGCCGCTCTGGTGTCCTGGGAGACGCCGCCTTTCCGTGGGCGGCGTTTTTCATTACCGTTCAAGGAGAGGGATCAAAGAATGACGCGCTTTCGGTTTTATGTGTTTCTGTTGGGAGCTTTGATCGTCTCGATGGGGCGGGCGGCGCAAGCGGATAATGCCACCACATCTGGCAGTGCCGCGGGGCCAGAAGTGACCCATGGTGCCGGGGAGTTTGAAACCGGTGGTCGTATCACTTTGTTGGATGAGAACGACTATTTTGCCTCACATGATGATCGCCATTACACGCAAGGCGCCGAACTTTCCTACCTCTCCGATAGCGTGAGGCCGGGCGGCTTCTGGGACCGGCCTTTTGCGGTGCTTGCCGAAAATACGCCGATTTTCGGCGGTGCGGAGCATAAGCGCAAATATGAGGTGGTGGTCGGTCAAAGTATTTTCACGCCGACGAACACGCTCGCGGTCGATCCCTCCGGCAAGGACAGACCTTACGCAGCCTGGTTTTATACAGGCGGGAGCCTTCTGCAGGAGACCACGCACCGCGACTATCACACGCTCGAAAACGTTGAATTGCTCATGGGTGTCGTGGGGCCCGCAGCTTTGGGCGGGGTAACGCAAAATGATTTTCATGAGTTTATCAATGAGCCTGCGTCGCAAGGGAGGGAAAACCAGCTTACCAACGAGCCGGGCTTCATGGTCACCTATGAGCGCAAATGGAGGTTTGAAGAGCCTTTGGCCGGAGATTTTGGCGTTGATGCAATTCCCGAAGCCGGGGTCACGCTCGGAAACGTTTTAACCTACGGCGAGGTCGGCGGCATAGTTCGCATCGGCCAAAATTTAAGCGCCGATTACGGGCCGGGCCGTGTGCGGCCGAGCCTCTCAGGTACGGCTTGGTTTGACCCTGAACAGCTCAAAGGCCGTCTCGGATGGTATCTGTTTGCCGGAACTCAAGGACGTGCTGTTGCGCACAACATTTTTCTCGACGGGAACACGGTCGCGCGGAGTCCGAGTGTCAGCACGAGGCCGCTCGTCGCCGATTTTATGGGCGGCGTTTCATTGTTCTGGTCGACTGCAGCACGAATCGACTTCACCGTTACGCAGCGAACGAAGGAATTTTATAGCCAAACCGGCCATCCGGATAGGTTCGGCGGGGTTAATCTGACTGTGCAATTCTAAAAGGGCGGTCTAATCACGAGGAGAGTCGAAAATGGTCCTAGCTTACGAAGGTTTTATAGCTGGGATCGCACTCCCGCAGCGGCTTTTTACGACAAAGCGGTTAGCATCCCTCCTATCAAGAACATGTCCTGAGGAGGGCTTTGCAATGGTTAACTGGATCATCACTTTCTTTCTACTCGCCGTAGCTGCGTCGATACTCGGTTTCGGCGGCTTGGCTGGAACCTTCGGCCAGATCGCACAATTCCTTGCGGTCGTCTTTGTGGTCCTTTTTGTGGCTTCACTGCTGTATAGCATGATCACAGGCCGCAAAACGAACGGGCCTGTCGTATAAGTTCGCAGCGCGCTGCCAGGGCGTAACAGCCAGGACTGCGTGAGGCAAGGAGGAGAGAGGCCTGAAAGGGCCTCTCTCCTTTTTTGCCTTTGCAGTTTCCTTACAACTCCGCGCCGGTTCCGCATCGCTCCTTTTTCCACGAATTGTTAGACACGTCAGGTTGAGTCAACTGTATCTGGGAGTTCTCTATGATCAAATCGTCTAAGTTTCTTTCGCGGGCCAGCGCCGTCGCCGCCCTTATGACAGGACTCTCTGTCGCACACCCTGCCCATGCGGCCGCGGTCAACAGCGTTGCTCCGATTACTAAGAACGCCCCCGACGCACCGCGGCCGGAGTCGGCGGACTCTTATGCGACTGCCCCGACGAACCGCCCCCAGGCGAGCGCAACAAGTGCGAACACCGCGCGCTCCATGCATGGCGATCACGGCGATGTTGAGACCCGCATAAAAACACTGCACGACAAGCTTAAAATCACGCCGGAACAGGAATCCGCCTGGAATGATGTGGCCCAAACCATGCGTGACAACGAATCCGCGCTGGAGCAGAGCATTCAGGCGCGTCATCAGGATCCGGCTTCTATGAACGCTTTGACGGATCTGAAGTCGTATCAGATGGTAGCTCAAACGCACGTCGAAGGCTTTAAAAAGCTTATTCCGGTGTTTCAAACGCTCTATGATGAAATGTCAGACACGCAAAAGAAAAATGCCGACGATGTTTTCGGCCGCTATGAAGGGCGCCGTGAAATCGCCGGAGGCCACAGGCATCGGTAACGCCTGAGTAAACTAAACATCTTTTGCGCCCCGTCACCGTTTCGGAAGAGGTTCACATGAAATATATGTTCGAGAAGTCTCTAATTAGCCGCAAGCTACCATCGATCGGCCGCACGCTGCTTGCCCCCATGATGGGCGCAGCCATGTTGCTGTCGGCCGGCGTCGCCCATGCCGACCGCGACCACGGTGAAGGCAGAGGCTGGGATCGGGGTCGCGACAGGGAGTGGCATGGCGACAGAGGCTGGCACGGCGACCGGGAATGGCATGATGACAGGGACTGGCATGAACATGAGTACCGCGCTCATGAATATTGGAGCGCTCCGGGCTACGTCGCCCAGCCAGGCGTTGTATACGCACCCCCCGTCGTGTACGCCCCGCCTGTTTATGAACAGCCCGGAGTTAATCTCGTATTCCCGCTTCATATTCACTAATGCGCAAGTGTTCGACCAAATTCCTAGGCCCGGCCGGGGAGGGGCGACCGGCCGTCGCACAGGGAGCAGCGACACATGATGTCAAGTCAACAGGCGAGCAGGAAAGAAGTGAATAGGCCTGCTATCTTAAGCCTAGGGACGTCGATGAAAACGCGTTCTTGATAAAACAACCACTGAAAGACGGGCGAAGCCGCCCAAACCCTGAGGGAGGCCGATATGGGCGATTTTCTCGACGTGCAGAACAAGATCGCCGAGGGGATCGCGCCGTCAGGCACGATCGACGAACAAAATTTTCAATTGCAAGAACAGCAGCGCCTGGAAGAGCAGAAGCGGCAAGAAGCGGAGCAGCTGGAGCTGCAACGCGCGCAAGCGGAGCAGGAACAGCAATGCCAGCATGAGCAGCAGGAACGGGACGCCGCGCAGGCGCGCGAACTGCAGCAGGCCGGCGGGTAGTCTTAAGCGCCGCGGCAAGCCCGATTAAAACCTCAAGCAAACCTTCACCAACGGAGATCACTATGAACAGATATCCCTTCATCGCCGCCACACTTATCATACTTGGTTTCTCGGCTCCGGCTTTCGCGGCAGCAGTCGCCGGAGGCGCGACAGGAAGCTCCGCCACCGGAGCAACGGCCGGCAGTGTCGGCGCATCGGTCAATACATCGGCTATGGGCAGCTCAACGGGCCTCCCGCCAAATTCGGCGGTGAATGGCGGCGTGAACAGCTCGGCCATGGGAAGTGCAGCCGGTCTTCCGGCCGGTCAGATTGGAACCAACGCGGGCGCCAACACATCGTCCATGGGTTCCGCGGCCGGCATGCCTGCGCACCCTGTGACAGGTCTTGGCACGAGCACGGGCATTGTCACAACCACGACAGGAGTTGATGGGACCCCGACGACGACAGTTACTGATCCCGAAACCGGTGCGAGCGTGAGCGGAAATTCCAATGTGAATGGAAGCACCAATCTAAACCCCTCTGCAGCCTACGGCACAAGCGTGACGCCCGGACAGGTAGGGATCGTGGCCCCGGGCCCGGCGCCTGTGGTAAAGGGCTCGACTAACACGGGCATTATTTCGCCCAACGGCACGACGCTGGGCACTTCGGCGACAATTCCCAAATCCACGAGCACCGGGATCATCTCGCCCAATGGCACGACGTTGGGGGCAGGGGTCTCGGGCGGCGCAAGCGCCGCGGGCCGTTAAGCGGCGTTGAGCCCGCCTGGTGCGTGTCTTGGGCCTCGTCTCAGGCGCAGGCAACGGGTCAGTGGCTTGACGAGCAGGAAGCTTAAGGATCTATAATGGTCGGCGCACCCGAGCGCTCGTACAAAACCACTTGACTATTTAGTCAAGTAATGTATTCTATGCAGGTAATCCTCAAAGGAGGAGGTCCTCATGGGACATATGACAACGGATACGAAACAGAAGCTAATTCAGACCGCGCTCGAGCTGATCTGGAAGAGCAGCTATGGCTCGGTTAGTGTCGATGATATCTGCAAAGCGTCCGATGTGAAGAAAGGGAGCTTTTACCACTTCTTCCCTTCGAAGGTGGATCTTGCGATCGCGGCCATGGAGGAATCGCATGGAATTATGAAGCCGCTTTATGACGGCATTTTCTCGCCCGCGACGCCGCCCCTGAAGCGGTTCGAGCGCCTGGCGGAGTTCATTTTCGAGAAGCAGGCAGAGGCGGCGGCCAAATATGGCCGGGTGTGCGGATGTCCTTGTGCCTCACTGGCTTCTGAGATGTCAGGGCAAGAGGAGGGTATACGAAAAAAATTCGAGGACGTGGCGTTCCGTCAGGAGCTTTATTATGAAAACGCCATACGGGATATGATGGCTGAGAACCTTTTGCCGAAAACGATCGACGTGAAGGTCAAGGCCCAGGAAGTTTATGCGTATATTTTGGGCCAGCTCATGATTGCGCGCATCCAGAACGATCTGTCGCCCCTGAAACGAGATTTGAGCGTTGGCCTGTTGCGAACGCTGGGTGTGACGATCAAAAGCCCTGAGGTGGACGCGGTTTAACGTGCCGGAAGTTAAAGTCTTGCCGCCCCGAGGCGGCTTTTTTTAAAACCTGGAGCGAACCGACTAGTCAAATCCACGGTTGTGGCGCCTTTGAGGAGGTTTAGTAATTGGAGGAAACATCATGAGTAAGAAGTTTGAAGGAAAAGCGGCGGCCCCTGCCATTCATAACGGCCAAAAGCTCATAGCGGCCGGGGACAGTGGTCAACCAATAACGAGGTCCAGGGAGAGATCCATGCCAAAGTCAGCCCATACCACCCAATTCCGTCCTATCCTTATCGCAACGGTTGCGATGCTCTCTCTCGCGGGGGTTGGCGTCACGATGTACGGGGCCTCGAACGCCGGTGCGCAACCGCCGGCGGCTCCTGTGAGCGCGCCCGTCCCGGTCACTGTACAGACGATGACGCCAAAAGATGTGCGGATATGGTCCGACTTCTCGGGCCGCATGCACGCAGTGGATTACGCCGAAATAAGGCCTGAAGTCAGCGGCCGCATCATGGCGGTCATGTTCAAGGACGGCCAGACCGTCAAGGCCGGGGATATCTTGTTCATTATTGATCCGCGCCTCTTTGAAGCCGCTGTGGCTAAGGCGGAAGCCAATCTGGTATCTGCAAGAACCAATGCCGAGTTCGCCAGGACCGAATTGGAACGCGCCGGCAACCTTGTGAAGATGCAAGCAATAGCTCAACGTCTTTATGACGAGCGTGCCAATGCCAACCGCGTCGCCCAGGCCGCGGTGCGCGTCGCGGAGGCGGAGCTGAAGCAGGCGAAGATCGATGTCGATCATGCCTACGTTAAGGCGCCTATTGCCGGCCGGGTCAGCCGCGCGGAAATTACGCTTGGCAATCTTGTGCAGTCCGGCCCAGCCGCTCCCCTGTTGACCTCGATCGTCTCCAACAACGGCATCTACGCAGATTTTGAGGTCGACGAGCAGACCTACATGAAAAGCATACGTGAGTTTGCCGATACGCAGGACAAGGTCCAGCAAATTCCCGTCGAGCTCGTGGTGCGTGGCGATGACGGTCCGTCTTCTAAAGGCACCATCTACAGTTTTGACAATCACATCGATACGGCCTCGGGCACGATCCGCGCTCGCGCCAAGTTCGCCAATGAGGACGGCAGCCTTGTGCCGGGCATGTTTGTCTCGGTTCGGCTCGCCAACGGCAATGACAGCAAAGTCATGCTCGTGCCTGATCGGGCTATAGGCAATGACCAGAGCAAAAAATTCGTTTACGTCGTCGGCAACGACGGCAAGGTGGCCTACCGTGCCGTCAGTTTGGGGCAGGAAGTTGATGGCCAGCGCGTCGTCCTCTCCGGCCTCGAGGTGGGCGATCGCGTGATTGTCGACGGCCTGCAACATGTGCGGCCGGATGTCGTTGTGCAAACCAAAGAGGCGGAGATGAGCCCGCCCTCACCGACCGTGGCGGCGAACTGAGCAGCCCGTGAGAGTTAAACTCCAAAAGGTAGCGTTATGAATCTGTCAAAGTTTTTTATTGACCGTCCGATTTTTGCCGGCGTCATTTCCATCGTTATTCTCCTCGCAGGTCTCATTTCGATGTTCGAGTTGCCGATTTCGGAATATCCCGAAGTCGTCCCGCCGTCGGTCATCGTCAAAGCCGCTTTCCCGGGTGCGAACCCTAAGGTGATCGCTGAAACGGTGGCCACACCGCTCGAAGAGCAGATCAATGGCGTCGAAAACATGCTTTACATGTTCTCGCAAGCGGCCAGTGACGGGACGATGACTTTGACTGTGAGTTTCAAGCTCGGCACCGATCCCGATCTTGCAACGCAGCTGGTCCAGAATCGCGTCAACCAGGCGCTGCCCCGTCTGCCGGAAGTCACGCGTCAACTCGGCGTCACCACGGTCAAAAGCTCGCCCGATCTCACGATGGTCGTGCATCTGAATTCCCCGAACAACCGTTACGATATGCTTTATCTGCGAAACTATGCGTTGCTGAACGTCAAGGATCAGCTTTCGAAGATTCCCGGCATCGGCAGTGTGCAGCTGTTTGGCTCGGGCGATTATGCCATGCGTATTTGGCTGGACCCGCAAAAAATCGCCGAGCGCGGGATGACCGCGAACGAAGTAGTGACCGCAATCCGGCGCCAAAATGTGCAGGTGGCGGCGGGCGTCATCGGCGGGCCGCCCTATAACGACGGGGTCGAACTGCAACTGCCCGTCAACGCGCAGGGTCGTTTGACGGACGCCGACCAGTTTGCGGAGATTATCATCAAGCGGGAGAACGGCGTGATCACCCGCCTGAAAGATGTCGCCCGCATCGAGGTGGACGCCGCCGAGTACGGACTGCGCTCGCTGCTGGACAACAAAGCGGCCGTCGCTATTCCGGTCTTTCAATCCCCAGGTTCGAACGCCATCGAAATTTCCAATCAGGTACGCAGCACCATGGCAGCCTTAAAGAAGAACTTCCCCGAAGGACTCGATTACAGCATCGTCTATGACCCTACGGTCTTCGTCCGAGGATCGATTGAGGCTGTGGTGCACACACTTTTGGAAGCGGTGGCCCTTGTCGTTCTCGTTGTCATCCTGTTTCTGCAGACCTGGCGGGCGTCGATCATTCCGTTGCTGGCCGTGCCGGTGTCGATCATCGGGACTTTCGGCATCATGCACATGTTCGGTTTTTCGATTAACGCGCTGTCGCTGTTTGGGCTGGTGCTGGCGATCGGCATCGTGGTCGACGACGCGATCGTCGTCGTCGAGAATGTCGAGCGCAATATCGAGGGTGGGCTTTCGCCGCGCGATGCCACGATCAAGGCGATGGGCGAGGTCACGAGCCCCATCATAGCTATTGCGCTCGTCCTCTGCGCTGTCTTTGTGCCGATCGGATTTATCACAGGGTTGACGGGACAGTTCTACCGCCAGTTTGCGCTGACGATCGCTTTCTCGACGATTATATCCGCCTTTAATTCGCTGACCCTTTCGCCGGCCCTGTCGGCGATCCTGCTGCGCGGTCATGACGCGCCCAAGGATTGGTTGATGCGCGCGGTGGACCGCGCCTTTGGGCCGTTTTTCAACCTCTTCAACCGGTTTTTCCATACGAGTTCGACGCGCTACGGCCGGAGCGTGACCGGCATTCTGGGCCGAAAGTCGGCAGCTTTAGTCGTTTATGCGCTGTTGCTTGGCGCGACTTATATCGGCTTCCATGCCGTACCACCAGGCTTCGTGCCAACGCAGGACAAGCAGTATCTTGTCAGCTTTGCCCAGCTTCCCGACGGCGCGACGCTGGACCGGACGGAGAGTGTCATCCGCGAAATGTCCGATATCGCTCTGCGCGAGCCCGGGGTCGAAAGCGCCGTCGCCTTTCCTGGCCTTTCGATAAACGGTTTCATCAATAGCCCGTCCGCAGGAATCGTGTTTGTGACGTTGAAGCCGTTCGAAAAACGTAAGTCCGCGGATCTCTCCGGCTTTGCCATTTCACAAAAGCTGCAGCAGAAATATGCAGGGGTGAAGGATGCCTTCATTGCTATCTTTCCCCCGCCGCCGGTGCAGGGGCTCGGGACGATCGGTGGTTTCAAGCTGCAGGTCGAAGACCGCACCGATCAGGGCTATGAAGCGCTGGATGAGGCCATGAAGGCCGTGCAGGCCAGGGCCGCCAAGGCGCCCGAATTGCTCCGTGTGTTTTCCAGCTACAAAATTAATACGCCGCAGCTCTACGCCGACCTCGATCGGACGAAAGCCGCGCAGCTTGGCGTCGATGTCGGAGATGTGTTTGACGCCATGCAGATCTATCTGGGGTCCCTCTATGTCAACGACTTCAATAAATTCGGACGCACCTACCAGGTCATCGCGCAAGCGGACAGGCAGTTTCGCTCCAAGCCCGAAGACATCATGAAGTTGCAGACCAAAAACTTCGAAGGCAAAATGGTGCCGCTCGGTGCCGTAATCCACGTGGCGGAAACGACAGGGCCGGACAACGCCTCGCGCTACAACGCCTACCGGTCGGCCGATCTGAATGGCGGACCAGCTCCTGGGTATTCGACAGGGCAAGCGCAAGAGGCGATCACGAAGATCCTCAATGAGACCTTGCCAAAAGGCATGGGTTTCGAGTGGACCGAGCTGACTTACCAGCAGATCCTTTCCGGCAACACCGCCCTTTATGTGTTCCCGATCTGCGTCTTGCTGGTCTTCCTGGTTTTGGCTGCGCAATATGAAAATCTATTCCTGCCTTTGGCCATCATCCTCATTGTGCCCATGTGCTTGCTCTCGGCGATCACCGGCGTCTGGCTGACGGGCGGCGATAACAATGTCTTCACGCAGATCGGGCTTTTTGTCCTGATCGGGCTCGCATGTAAGACCGCCATTCTTATCGTGGAGTTCGCGCGCGAGCTTGAGATCCAGGGCCGTCAAACCGCTGCGGCCGCGATCGAGGCCGCCCGCTTGCGGCTCCGACCCATTCTGATGACATCCTTCGCCTTCATAATGGGTGTTGTGCCACTTGTGC
>JALYJG010000033.1:3343-12501 GCA_030775365.1 Pseudomonadota bacterium | reverse complement strand
CCTTGGGGTCGTAACCAATAAGATACGTCCATTCGCCGGTTTGGCCGTTGGTATAGGTTTTTTTCTGCGTTGATGCTGTGATCAGTTTCCCTGTGGCGGCTCAGGTAATCAGGCCCCGGAATACAAGATCTTTGCCGCCCCATCTGAACGGCTTTTTCTTCCAACCGTGCAAGACGGCCTGACAGGCCTCCCATAAATCACGGCTGATTAGCGGTTCATAGCGATGCGTATAGATTTTATCCTTGATTCGCATCTCGCCGTAATAAAACGGGTTATTGACGATCTTATGAAGATGCGAGGGAACCAGGTGTTTTTTCAACCGTGTGCGGTTGGTCAGCCCCCATTCCTTCGTTTTTTCCAGCATCTGGCCGAGCGTATAGATGCCGGTGGCATATTCCTCGAATAATCTGCGAACCAAAGCGGCGCGCGGCTCGTCGATAACGATATTTGCCCGTCCCCTTTCATCACGGACATTGACGTAACCAAGCGGTGCCAGCCCTGTATATTCACCGTTGCGTATTTTCTGATCAATCGTGCGCTTGATGTTGTCGCGCATGCTGTCGACATAGGATTGGGCCATAATCACGCCCATCGACCACATCATGCGCTCTTGGCTCGCGCTTTCTCTGTGGATGGTATAATTTTCGGTATTGAAATGCAGTTCGATTTTGCCCTGATGGATCAGATTATCCAGCAGAGGGAACTCACGGAATGAACGCTGCACCCGATCGACTTTATCGGCGACGATAGCCACTGTCTGACGGCTGCGTTCCGCGAAGGCGGCAGCGGTTCGGGGTATAGCGCCTGAACCCCATCAACAAGGTCGCGCCAAGCCGCTTCACGCCCACGGTTGCTCCTGTTTTCGGTGCAGTCAACCATTGGGCACCTCTGGCGCATTTCGCTTAAAATAGGCTGTAGCTCAGTAATTTCCGTTTAACTATCTGCAAAATATGATGTTTTTCGTTACGACTGTTCCGTCCTATTTTTTATAGATTTGTACACACATTTGGCGTACATTGGTGGTGGAGGAAATCACCAATGTCGACACTGAGACAGACCGCGCGAAAGAAAACAGTTCATGCAAAGAGCAGCCGTTTAAAGGTTGAACGGTTGAGCATGCGTATCGATCCGCCGTCCAAGGCAAAGCTGGAACGGGCGGCATCGTATAGCCATGAGTCCGTGTCCGATTACGTCGTGACCCGCGCCCTGCAAGCGGCGGAGGCGGATATTGTCGCGCATGAGAAGGTCGTTCTTGCCGAACCGGTTTGGAATGTATTTTTCGATGCGCTCAACAAGCCGCCAAAAGCCAATGCTAATCTGAAAGCCCTTCTTAAAAGGCACGATCAGGAAGTTGTTTCCCGCTAACGAGTTTCCATGTTCATTATCGAGCCTTTGAAAGCGCAGGATCGAAAAGATTTCGATTGCGGCAAAGATGCTCTTAACCGCTATCTGCGCGAACGCGCGACGCAGGACATTAAGCGGCGCTTAAATCGTGTATTCGTCGCCACCGAAGAAGGCAAGAGCCAGGTTATCGGCTATTACACTCTGGCCGCAACGACGGTCGAAGCCGAAAAACTGCCTCCAAGCCATGCCAAGCATCTACCCAAATACCCGATACCGGCGGCGCTTCTCGGAAAGCTTGCCGTCGATAAAAGATGGGCGAAACAAGGTTTGGGAAAACTGCTGCTCGCCAATGCCATCCGGCGCGTACAGGTTTTGGAAAAAGAAATCGGCATCCATGTTCTGGTCGTCGATCCGATGACGGACGATCTGATCCGGTTCTATACGCCCTTCGGTTTTCTGCATATGCCGCCCGAAAGACGGCTGTTTCTATTTACCGACGGCATTGCGGACTAGCGCCTGCAGCAGATCGTTTGGCACGAAGCATCCGGGTTCGTTCGGTTTCGGCCCCCATTCGGGCATCCATAATCCGCTGGATGCAAACCCTGTGAGCCGCTGCGCCCACGGCACTTCGCCGGTCTGATTTTCGATGGGGGATTTAGGGGGTATTTTTTGGTGCTGGTGATGGAGTTGCGGCTGGAGTCCTTGCCTGTCGTTAAGGCGGGGGTTAGGCTCGGATAAATTTTTTTGGACTTTCCGAAGGTCGGGATTGCCACCCTTCTTCCCGTTTTTCTGCGCCACCCGTTTTTTCTTCTCATGCTGTACGAGGTAAGGAATGTACAGCCTTCCTTTCGCATCGCGTCCGATTGCCCGTATATGCTCAAGCTCTTGCACCGCAGACAGCAATAATCCCTCGTCTGACAGGCATGTCATCGCTGAGATGCTGGCCAGATTGTAAGGGCTGTCCCCGTCAGCAAGATAGCCATAGGATTTGCACTCGGAAGCGAGGCAAAGAAGCCGGTAATAGACGCCGAGACGCAGCGTGTCGCCTGTCCATAAACGTGAATTGAGCTTCAGGTCTTTCACGAAGGTCGGAAAGGACGGATTGCTCTGGTTCATGGTGCAGTCTCGTTTTCATCAAAGAAATGGCAGCGCCAGGCCTGATATTGCAGCGGCACGATGCCGGTTTCGCCTTGCCGGTGCTTGGCGATGATCAATTCGCCGCGGCCACGCGCTTTTTCGACCGCTGCGCTCCAGCGCCGGTAACGTTCGTTAAATTTGTCGTCGCTTTCACTGACCATACGGTGCGGCTCAGCGCGCAGAAGGTAATATTCATGCCGGTAGATGAACATCACGACATCGGAATCCTGTTCGACCGCGCCGCTGTCGCGCCGATCGGCCAGCGTCGGGCGTTTGTCATCGCGCAGTTCAACCTGTCGGTTCAGTTGCGCCAGCAGCAGGACAGGAATTTTTAGCTCTTTGGCAAGAGCTTTGAGACCAGTGGTAATTTCCTCGATCTGATAGTTGCGGTTCATATTCTGATCCGCCGGAGCCATGAGGCCCAGGTAGTCGATGACCAGCATATCGAGGCCAAAGCGGCGTTTCTGTCGGATGGCGCGGCTGCGAATTTGACTCAATTTGAGGCGTGAACCGTCATCGATGTAAAGCGGCCATTGACTGATCTCGCCCTGTACCTGTACCTGATAAATTTTATTGAATTCCTCCATCGAGACTTGCGCTCGTTGCCGGTTGGCCGGAATGCCGGTCAGACGGGCAATCATGCGCGCTACGATGTCGGTGCGGTCCATTTCTAGTGAATGAAACACCACACGCGCGCCGGAGATAGCAGCATTGACGGCCAGCGTCAGGCCGATGGCTGTTTTGCCCATGCTCGGCCTTCCGGCAATCGTATAAACAAATCCCGGCTGAAAGCCGCCCAGCATCTGGTCAAGGCGACCGATACCGGAAGAAACACCGGTAATCGAACCATCGCGCCGCATGGCTTCATCAATACGCGTGATCGTTTCCTGCCAGGCCGTGGGCATGTTGACCGCGCCTTCGTGGCCCCGGCGTTCGGCAAGATTATAAAGCCTGGTTTCGGCCCGATTAATCAGATATTCCCCGGAGGACGGCGGAGCATCCTGATCATAGGCAAAGGATCTGACTTCATTGCAAAAGGTCAGCAGGCGGCGGCGCGTGGCCAACTCATGAATATGCTGTGCATAATCCCTGTCATTGATTGCCGTAATGACAGAAGCGGCAAGATCGACGAGGTATCCTGCACCACCGAGAGCTTTCAGCGCCGGGTTGTCCTCCAAAAACACCGCGCAATGTGCGGGCATCGGCGATACGACCGGCATTGATGGTGCTGGCGATTGCCTCAAATATCCGAGCATGCAATGGATCGTATAAATTTCCGGCATCGACCCGCTCAAAAATCTTGAAATAGGCATTATTGTTCACCAACAGAATGCCGAGCAGGCTTTGCTCGATTTCCAGGTTATGAGGCGGCACGGCTTCACCGGCAACCGATCTCACAGCAATGAGATGTGGTTGCTGACTCATGTGGGCCTCGCTTAAAATGCAGTATTAATTACTTGGCCTGATTTTCAGATGCGACTTCGTGAACGTTGACGACAAAATTCTCAAGAATGGCCAGAGCAAATTCAGGCGGAGCATACGACATGGGTATCGCAATATGCGTTCCTTCTACGCCACCGGTGATGTGTGGCTCATCTATTCGATATGCGTCTTTCAAGGTTAGAAGCGATTGCCTCCATCTGCCATTGGCCCACTTCGTATTATCGAAACTCTTGTTCACGTCAGGGTGGCATTCATTAATGACCGTCATGCCCGGCGCCCAAGCAGGATCAAACGAAATTCCTTTGGCTTCACATCGATCTTTCCATTCGTAATGTTTTGCCATGATCTTTTCATCCAATTGTTGTTTTATCATTGCGATACTCCTGTCAGATTTGATTGATGGTTCTGGCGCACGCATCCACGCCGTTACGCTTCGGGCACAAAAAAGCCGCGCGGAAATTTCCGGCGGCGTTTTCTCACAGCTTTTACAAGCTTATTCTTTTTTGAATGTTCTTGAGACTATAGTCAAGGAACAGAGCCCTGCGGAAGGCAGCGGCATTGTTGAAGAGACAGACTGGTTTTGGAATTAAACCCCGCCCCCTATTAGGTGACGTGGTGTTCTAGGTATTAAGTAAGTTGATTGGATGGACATAACCCTAGGCCTCCGGGGCGTTCTCCATCCTGAAGAAGGGTGATGAGAGCCATGCTGCCAGAGCGGCGCGCCTACGGCCTAAATGCAGCCGATTATGCCGTTTTTTTTAAGAGAGGAAGTCCGTTAACAATAAGTCGAAGGTCGGTGGAGGTTCGAATGGTGTCCACTAGTGCCGACCAGTTCGCACAAGTGTGTCGGGTCAGTCACAAGAACCGCGTCCGATAAGCCGTGGCGAACCCACCAATCATCAACACAGGATTTTCTTACGAGCTGCTCGGATCACTCTTGGAAGACTGATCATGTTGGTGGGCACTGGCATAGGGAAGTTCCGAGCGCGTTAACGGGCCAGCTTTGACACAAGTCTTATTGGTTCCCGACGCGAAGGGGTGCCCGGCTCTTCATATCTTCGTTTCAGAAACCCGATGACGCTCGATAAGAGGGCGGGCTTTTGGAATATGTGGTCGGTCGAGAAGGTGGTTCCGGACGCCTCGATCTCAAATCGCATCACGACCGACGCGCGCCCAGAGAGAAAGGCGAAAGGCATTTCTGGCGCGATGGCTCGCACGTGATTGAGAAGAGCAAGTCCGGCTGGCGCCATACGAGCGGGAAAACTCCAGTCCGAAACGATCCCATCGAACCCTCTCTGCGCCAAGAGTTTCACCGCTTCGTCATCGCTTTTCGCATGCATGACGCGATCATGCGGGGAGCTTTGCCGAAATTCTTGGATCGCCTGTGTTGCGTCTTCGGTAGGGGCGCTAACATATAAGTATTCGCTCATCACATACTGCCTTTCAAAACGGGTCCGACTTTTTGGCAATCCTGTCTCACCTTACGGTCGGTGCGCCGGAGCCCGCACCGGCACCGCAACAGGAGAGGCTTCTCGACTAACCGGCCGCGCAGGGGTGACGTGGGTCGCCTTTTCGGGCGCGCCCATGATTTCAAGACCCATTACCTGTTCGGAAAAATGCCGGTGAGCCGCGGCATCAAAGGCTGGTTTTTTCTGTGGCTCGCGCGGGGCATCAGGCCGGCATTCCATTCCAAGGATCTGCTCGTCGAATGCGATGCGATAGACGTGGTCAGGCAGTACAATGAAGGTCGACATGTTTGTCCTCTTTCAAAAGGTTCAGAGTTTATGCGCTTTAGCTCCTCCGAAAACCAAGTCGGTCTCGTGCCGCACGCTCATGGGCCTGAGGCATAAGAGCCTCTTGAGCCACACGTGGCGTGCAGCGCACCGCTTTTGGCGGCGCGTCGAAACGCTAGGGGACCTGCGCAGCAGGTCTATGGTTTAAGGAGTAAGGTCAGGCGGGGTTGGGTTCCCTGCTCTGGACTGCTTTTAACGCGCACGAAAAAAGCAGTTATTTATTGGCCGTCATAATGAGGTTGTTATAATCACTCGCTCCGGGCTTTTCAAGCCCTAACGCGCAAGAGCCGCCCCGATATTGGGGCCTTGTTGGCGCTCTTGAGAGGGCCTTCGTGACATCCAACATGCTGTGCGCACGGATGGTTTTCGACACACACCGGTGCTAAACGCGAAAATATTTATAAATCCAATCGGAGCGGTAGAGGCTGATCGCCTCGCCAAGGAAGGCCAAGCCGATATAGGCCCCGGCCGTCGCATAGGCAAGAACCGAGGCGCCTCGGCTGAGCCCCACTTCCTTGCGATGTAACCGAATGCGGGATATGGCCGCTCTAAGCTGCGCACGGAATCGCCAGAAGCTGTGCCGAAGCCCACGATGATCCGTCATGGCGAGGTTATCATGGCCAGCGCAGAGCGCGCGCTTGACGAAATGCAAAAACCCGTCGGGCGGCGGGTGCAAGACAGAGGCCGCAGGTTCAATGAACATCGAATATTGGCGCTGGCGTAGTTGATCCGACAGCAGGACGCATTTCCCGCGCACCAGCGGGGCGTCAGGAAAAGGTAGAGATTTTATTACGGCGGAACGAAATAGGACGTTATTGGCAAAAAAAGCTGACGTTCTTTGCCGCCCACCAAGCTCGCTGGCGAGCGGAAAGAACCAGAAGGCCGCAAAACTTTTTTCGTAGACGGAACGCTGTTCCATATGCGTCGCCCCGCACACGACGTCCGCACCTTCCTCGACATAGCATTTTAACAACCGCTCGAGCCAGTCTGCGGTCAGAACCACGTCGCAGTCGACAAAAAGCACGACATCGTTGACCGCTTTCTGAGCACCAAAATTCTTCTGTTGGTAGTAATCAAGACCACGCGTCGAGAAAATACGAACCGCACCGGGAAATCCGGCCGCGGCGCTTTCAAGACGTTCTCTCATCGATTGGCCGCTGACCGCAGCCTCGTCATGGATTAAAAGCAATTCAGGTGGGACGGACGAAGCGTTTCTTAACGCGCGGACTTGTTGCGCGAGCGCCGAGAGCGTGGCGAAACCCCGCTGCACGTCCGAGTTTTTAGCATTTTCCCACTCCATGACAATGGAGAGAGACGGCATCGACATCAGCAAGGGGGGCCGTGGAGAGCCAGACGCCGGGTCCGTTACGGAGGATGTAATAATGTTCTCACCCATTGGCTTTGCCGGATCCAGGCTCCAACGGCTTTTCCCGCGCTTGGTCGGCCGGAACCGCGAAGTGTGGGTTCCCTTGGGCAAAAAGCAGATATCTGAAGAAACCGCGCAGATAACAGGCCATCTGATCGGCGCGCGAAAATCCGATATCGGGAAGATAAGTATTCCTGCCACGCATGGCGTCTTTTAAGAGGTGCTTAAAATCCCAATACATCGAGCGGAAGAGGTTAGGGTGGCGCCAAAAGTATTTGGCGAGCAATGCGCCATTCGCAATCATATAACGCTGCAGTACTTTGTGGCCAAGAGCTTTGTCCCGGCGTCCGTGAAAATGATACACGGCCATATCGGGCACATATTCGATCCTGATGCCCGCAAGGTAGGCGCGATAGATATAGTCCGTATCGCCGCCTGACCCTATGATCGCGCCGGGCCCGAAGCGCTCATCAAAAGGACCGAGGCGCTCATAAACGCTGCGCCGAAAGGTCATGTTGCAGCCGCTGATCTGTCCACTGAGACAGCTCTTTCTCGCCGAATTGAGTTTGAGGCTAAAGGTCATCGCGGTCCGGTCAGTTTTGATCGTAAGCGGCAAATCGCGGGGATCGCCGAGTTCGATGCGCCCTCCCCGAATAACCAGATCGCTATCGGCGCTGTCATGCGCGAGAAGATCGACGATATAGGCCTCGTCCATCTGGCAATCGTCATCGGTGAAAACGAATAAGTCGCCCTGGCCCCGGCGTACCCCTCGGTTGCAAGCGCGCATCACCCCTGTTTGAGGTTCCAAGAGCAAATGGACTGGAATCGAGGATGACCCCGCCATGGCGCTGACAATCGCGGCCGTGTCGTCCGTCGAGCCATTGTCGACGATGATTATTTCCGCGTCCCCATCGCCGAGACCGGCTCTGACAATGGCCTGGCCGATCGATTGGATACAGGCTTTTATCGCGAAGGACCGGTTACGGGTTCCGATGATGACAGAAAGTTTCACGAAATATCTGGCGTTTGCAACATGCTTCTCCGTGCGGGCTTGCAGGTCTTGCGGGCCTGCAGGCTTTAACTGCCACGTACTGCTTTCGCTGTCAAAGCCACGGATAGCCTTGTGTTCAGGGCCTTGAACACTGGGGCCTTGAACACTGGGGCCTTGAACACTGGGGCCTTGAACACTGGTGCCGGGGTCTGCGAAGTCCGAGCCCCTTCAGCCGCCGGGGACCGATCGGCCCAATACCTTTTAGGCTTTGAATGATCGCCCTCGCTTCGGACATAGATCCCTTACGCGCAAAGTGTTTATTAATGAGGCGCCACCGATCTTCTCAAGCGGAACATCCCATGAAAGCAATTTGCTGGCACGGCAAGGGGGACATGCGTTGCGATACTGTCCCTGACCCCAAGATCGAACACCCCCGCGACGCCATAATAAAAGTGACCGCCTGCGCTATATGCGGCTCGGATCTGCATCTTTACGCAGGAATCATCCCCACCATGGAAGCCGGCGATATTGTCGGCCACGAGACTATGGGCGAGGTCGTCGAAGTCGGGAGCGAGAATACAAAGCTTAAAGTCGGGGACCGCGTCGTGGTGCCGTTTACGATCTCGTGCGGGGAATGCTTTTTCTGCAAAAAGGGGTTTTATTCGGGCTGCGAGCGGTCGAACCGTAACGCCAAGAAAGCGGCCGCTTTATGGGGCCACTCACCAGCTGGGCTTTTCGGCTATTCCCATATGCTGGGCGGGTTTTCGGGCGGACAGGCCGAATATCTCCGCGTGCCGTTTGCTGATGTAGGTCCTATCAAGGTGCCCGACGGGCTCACGGATGAGCAGGTCCTTTTTCTCTCGGATATATTTCCGACTGGCTACATGGCGGCCGATTTCTGCAACATTCAGCCCGAAGATACGATCGCGATTTGGGGATGCGGCCCTGTCGGCCAGTTTGCGATCCGCAGCGCCTTTCTCCTCGGCGCCCATCGCGTCATTGCCATCGACACAGTGCCCGAGCGTTTAGAGATGGCCAGAAAAGCAGGTGCCGAGACGTTGAACTACAAGACTGACGATGTCTA
>JALYJG010000033.1:0-3333 GCA_030775365.1 Pseudomonadota bacterium | reverse complement strand
GTCTATGAACGCATCCAGTCCCTGACAAGCGGCCGTGGCGCTGACGGGTGTATTGATGCCGTCGGCACGGAATCCGATGCGACCGCGAGCGTCGATGCGCTTGTCGATCGCGTCAAGGTTGCGACCTTCATGGGCACGGACCGACCCCATGTCATTCGCCAAGCGATCCAGTGCTGCAGAAACTTTGGCGTCGTTTCGATCGTCGGCGTTTATGGGGGTGTCGTCGATAATATTCCGATGGGCTCAGCCATCAACCGGGGGCTGACATTCCGCATGGCGCAAACGCCGGTGCAGCATTATTTGCCAATGCTTTTGGAGCGTATTCAAAAAGGCGAGATCGATCCGTCCTTTGTTATTACCCACCGGGCTAAGCTTGAGGACGGACCTGAACTTTACAAGACGTTTCGTGACAAAAAAGACGGCTGCATAAAAGTCGTAATGAAACCTTGATCCCGCAACAACATTCCCCCAACCCGCTTCAAGGAGAAACCCATGTCGAATTCGCGCCCCCTTGCCATCCTCACCGGCGCCTCAACAGGTATCGGTTATGAGTTAGCGAAATGCTGCGCCCGCAAAGGCTATGATCTGCTCATCGCGGCGGACGAGCCTCAAATCCATAAGGCAGCAGCAGACATCAAGGCCTTGGGCGTCGCGGCCGAAGCAATTGAGGCGGATTTGGCCACTATTGGCGGCGTGGATGCGCTTTATGCGGCCTTACGTGACCGCCCGGTCGAAGCCCTGCTCGCCAATGCGGGTCGCGGCCTTGGTCGTGGTTTTCTGGATCAGGATTTCAAGGAATGGGAGCGCGTCGTCGATACGAACATCACAGGCACGCTCTATCTTTTGCAGAAGGTGGCCCGAGGCATGCGAGCGGCAGGCCGCGGCCGGATCCTCATCACGGGCTCCATTGCCGGCTTCATGCCGGGCACGTACCAGGCGGTTTATAACGGCACGAAAGCGTTCCTCGATTAATTCTCCTTTGCGCTGCGCCACGAATTGAAAGGTTCGGGCATCACCGTTACCTGTCTCATGCCTGGCGCGACCGAGACAGAGTTTTTCGAGCGGGCCGACATGATGGATACCAAAGTGGGTCAGTCGGAGAAAGCGGACCCGGCCGACGTGGCACGCCAAGGCTTCGAGGCCATGCTGGCGGGACAGGGCGAGGTCATACCGGGGTGGCAGAACAAGCTGCGGGCAGCGATCGGATCGGTTGCGCCGGCCGATCTCACAGCTGAGATGCATCGCGATATGGCGGCCCCCAATAGCGGGAAGAATGTGGCGGCTTGAAACCTGGCCTCGAGCGTCTTTTGCCTGCGCCGCTTAGACGCCCGCCCCGGCCCTTTCCCATATGGCCGAAAGCTCACGGATGATGGTCGTGGGATCGAAGGGTTTCGCGATGACGCCGGCAGCACCTTTTTTAAGGTATTCGTCCATTTGCAAGGGGTGGGCGCGGGCCGTCATGAAAACCACAGGCACTTGCGCCCCGCCCGGCAAAGCCCGCAGGCGCTCGAACGTCACGAGCCCGTTCATGCCGGGCATCATGACATCCAGCAACACCAATTGCGGTTTGGCCAATGGAAACTGAGCGAGCGCCTCCTCGCCGGATTCGCACAACGTCACTTCGAAATCGCCCATATCCTTGAGGCAGAGGCAGGCGACCTCGCGTATATCGGCTTCGTTTTCGACCAGCATGATTTTCTGCAAAGCAGGCATAAGCGTATCCTAAGAATTCCGGGCGTAACAGGGATGGCAGGTCGGCGCAGGCCTTAATTGGTAAATCCAAGGGACTTAAAATTTTATTTAGCTACACCATTTCCTAGGACCACCACAAATCCATGCACAAGAAATCGATGCCCGATCCGCTCTTATGCCGCAGCCTAACCGATTGGTATTTATCGATAACACCCTAATAGATAAGGGTTTTTAGCTTTTACGGTTATCGCTTTCTTAACCACCCCACGTCTATTTTAAGCGAACTTTGTCTATGGCCCTATACCGCGTCGCCGTCTTCCCGCTTTAATGGAAGCAGGGAAGTCGCCGAGGCGCCCGGGTGAGGCGCTTAATGAGCAGACGAATTTTTTTGACCGTTGCAGGCGCTATAGCTCTCGCGGGCTTAAACCCCCTGCCATGTCTGGCGACCGAACGGCAGGATATCGTCGCGGGCCTGGACACGTTGCCTATGATGGTCGACAAGATCAGCGGCGACGTCACGATGGCGATCATCTTCGATGCGGCGATCCCCGCCTCGAAAGCGGATGCCGACAACGTCAAAGCAATTGTCGATGCCGGAATCAACGTGCCCGGCGGAGGCAAGCTCTCGGCCCTGCTCGTCAACGTCAATGATTTGGCTAAGTTGTCCCGCGTCAGACTGGCTTTTATGACAACGGGGCTCGCCCCTCATTTTGCGGACATCAATCTTGTTACCTCCGCCGCGAGCGTCCTGACGGTTTCGACCGATATCAGCTGCGTTACCGCCGGTGCCTGCATTATCGGCATATCAAACAGCCCGAAACTGGCTATCTATTTTAACAAGGCAGCGGCGGATGCGGCGAAGATCGAGTTTTCCCAAGGCTTTGCCATGCTGGTCAGGCAATTATGAGACACGCCCCCGTCCGCTATAGCCTCCGCCGCTTTCCGCAGCACCGCGCGCCATGAAAAACGCCACGTCCCTCGTCATTCTGGCCATCACGCTGATGGTTA
Organism: Pseudomonadota bacterium; assembly: GCA_030775365.1. GTDB lineage: Bacteria > Pseudomonadota > Alphaproteobacteria > UBA9219 > UBA9219 > JALYJG01. Next base: position 633 of record JALYJG010000033.1, on the reverse strand, counting down.
TGTTGGTTGCCACGCTTTTTTACGACCAGCAGAAGGCGATCGAATCCAGTAAGGTCTGGGTGTTGCACACCTATGACGTGACCGGCCACATACAATTGTTCTTTAGCCGGCTCAAAGACATGGAGGTCGGCCATAGGGGTTATCTTGTGACCCATGATGAGGAATATCTGGCCCCTTATTACGACGCCCTCAAGGATTCGCTGGGCAACGATGCCTCAAGCGCTCAGCTGCAGGAGCATCATTCTGTTCGTGAAGAGCTGGCTATTCTAAGAAGTCTGACCATAGACAATGCCGTTCAGCAGCGGAATCTCGATGAGCTCAACAGCGATGTGGATCAATTGGTAGCCTACTGGGCGACTGACTCTAAACCTGCTACGGACGGCACCCAAGGACCCTTGGCTAACGCCGACTTCCATCGCGAAGACCAATTGGTGGACCAGATCCACAGGCTCGTGAACATTATGATTGCCGAGGAAAACCGGCTGCTGGTCACCCGGGCCGAAGCCGCCGAGGGAAGTCGGCGCTCGATCAATTTGTTCATATTCTGGGGAATCTTCGGCTTTTACATTTGCATCGTCCTCGCCATCGTCCTCTACCAGAAAAGCCGCGAGAAATCCCGGGCTCGTCTGGTCC
>JALYJG010000032.1 GCA_030775365.1 Pseudomonadota bacterium | reverse complement strand
CGTATACCTTGATGGGCGGCATCTCCAGCAAGGCCGCGACGTAGTTGATCGCGGCGTCCGTCAGCCAATTGTTATGCTGTCTTTGCGCGATATCGAGCAAAGGCACGACGGCGCTGGCCTGCCGGCCTTCGGGATATTTGGCGATGATGGCTTGCGCCCTTTTCAGATTTTCTTCCGAAAAGGCAAAGCTTTGTGGCTGTTCGGCTGTGGTGACGGCACTCAACGGTCGACCTCCCCAAATACGATATCCATGCTGCCGATGATCGCGACAGCGTCGGCCAGCATATGGCCCCGACACATGAAATCCGTGCCTTGCAAATGCAGGAAACCCGGTGCCCGGATTTTGCAGCGATAGGGGCGGTTCGTACCGTCGGCCACGAGGTAGACAGCAAACTCGCCCTTCGGAGCTTCGACGGCCGTATAGGTCTCGCCCGCCGGAACGTGATAGCCCTCCGTATAGAGCTTGAAGTGATGGATCAGGGCCTCCATAGATTGCTTCATCGCCGAACGTTTCGGCGGCGCAATCTTGTGATCCTCAATCATAACAGGGCCTTGCGGCAGTTCCTTGAGACATTGGCGAATGATTTTGTTCGACTGCCGCATCTCTTCCATGCGGATCAGATAGCGCGCATAGCAATCGCCTGTCTTGCCGACAGGAACGTCGAAATCCATTTTCTCGTAGACGTCGTAAGGTTGGCTCTTGCGCAGATCCCACGGCACGCCGGAGGCGCGCAACATCGGCCCCGAGAAACTCCAATCCAGAGCCTGCGCCTTGCTGACGACGCCGATATCGACCGTGCGCTGGCGGAAGATGCGATTCTGGGTCAGCAGTTCCTCGACATCGGCGAGAAACTTCGGAAAGCGCTCGGTATAGGCCCAGATATCGTCGGCCAAACCGTCCGGCATATCCTGGTGCACGCCGCCGGGACGAAAATAGTTCGCATGCATCCGGGCGCCGCTGACGCGCTCGTAAAACTCCATCAGGATTTCACGCTCCTCGAAGCCCCAAAGGGACGCGGTCACAGCACCCAGATCAATCGCAAAGGTCGTGATGTTGAGAATATGGTTGAGAATGCGCGTGATTTCCGAGAACAGAACGCGGATATATTGCCCGCGTATCGGCGGCACAACCCCAAGTAGCTTTTCGACCGCCAAGGCAAAAGCATGCTCTTGGCACATCGGAGATACGTAATCGAGGCGGTCGAAATAGGGTATGGCCTGGGTGTAGGTTTTATATTCGATAAGCTTTTCGGTGCCGCGATGCAGAAGACCGATATGCGGATCGGCGCGCTCAACCACTTCGCCATCCATCTCGAGAATTAACCGCAACACGCCATGCGCCGCGGGATGCTGCGGCCCGAAATTCATCGTAAAGGGACGAATCTTCTTGCCTTCGGGCGTCATACGCTCGTCCTGAAAGGCCGTTGACTCGTTCACAAAAGGACGCGGTTCGTTCACAATTTCACCCCTGTCTGCGGCGTCGTGGCCGGGGAAGCTGCCGGCGACTGTGTCGCTGACGCAGCTGCTGAGGCCGCCGGGGCGGCGGGGGCGGTGCCCTTCTCGTCACCTGGCAGCATAACGTCGGTCAGGCCTTCCCAGGGACTCAAGAAATCGAAGTTGCGAAAATCCTGGACGAGCTTGACGGGCTCATAGACCACCCGCTTTTGCTCGTCGTCGTAACGCACTTCGACATAGCCTGTCAGGGGAAAATCCTTCCGCAGCGGGTGACCTTCGAAACCGTAATCGGTTAGAAGGCGCCGCAGATCGGGGTGGTTGCTGAACACCACACCGAACAAGTCCCAGCATTCGCGCTCGAACCAGCCTGCCGCACTGTAAACACCGACGACCGACGGGACGGGCGAGCTTTCGTCCGTCAACACTTTGACGCGCACACGCCAGTTATGCTGCAGACTGAGCAAGTGATAGACGACTTCGAACCGCTCCGGCTGATCGGGATAATCCGCACCGCAAAGATCCATGAGCTGGTTCATAGCTATCGCGGGATCGTTACGCAGCATCTGCAAGCATTCCCGGATTCGCGGCCGGGCAACCACGGCCGTCAGCTCGTAATCGACGATTCCGATGTGGATCAGATCATCGCCGAGGGCGCGCGTGATTTCCTTTTGCAGTTGGTCGAGCGCCTTCATGTCAGAACCTGCGGATGACTTTGTTGCCGCGGCGGATTTTGCGGTGCAGCTGCATGATGCCATAGAGCAAGGCTTCGGCTGTTGGCGGGCATCCGGGCACGTAGATATCCACGGGAACGATGCGGTCACAACCCCGAACGACCGAATAGGAATAATGATAATAGCCACCGCCATTGGCGCAGCTGCCCATGGAGATCACCCAGCGTGGCTCGGGCATCTGGTCGTAGACCTTGCGCAGAGCCGGCGCCATTTTATTGGTCAAGGTGCCGGCGACGATCATCACATCCGACTGGCGCGGTGAGGCCCGCGGCATCATGCCGAAGCGGTCGAGATCATAGCGACTCATATAAGCATGGATCATTTCGACGCCGCAGCAGGCCAGTCCGAAAGTCATCGGCCACATCGAACTCGTCCGCGCCCAAGCGAGCAGATCGTCCATTTTTGTCAGCAGGAACCCTTTATCCTGAACAGTCTCACCGAGCCGCTTGGCTGTTTCTTGCGCGACAGCGAGGCGGTCCGGACGTAGGCCAACAGTCGGTTGCGTCACTCCCATTCCAACGCCCCCTTCTTCCATTCGTAAATGAATCCAATTGTGAGAATACCCAAGAACAACATCATCGACCAGAAGCCCGCCATACCGATGTCGCCGAGAGCTATCGCCCAGGGGAAAAGGAACGCAATTTCGAGATCGAAAATGATGAAGAGAATGGCAACCAGGTAAAACCGGACGTCAAACTTAGCACGGGCGTTGTCGAACGCAGGGAAACCGCATTCATAGGCGGAGAGCTTTTCGCTATCCGGTTTCTGTACGGCGATCACAAAGGACAGTCCGACAGCGGCAAGTGCGACGAAAGCCGCCACACACAAAAACAAAAGTATAGGCAGGTAGTCTTCGACCAGGCCGCTCATGCGCCACCTTAGAAAGGGTTTGCTTTTCGAACTCTTGGTATGAACCGCATCAACTTGGGCGCAAGATCATCCCGTTAATGCAGAAAATCAAGACAATATGTTGGATCGGATTGGGAAAGGCCTTGGACGGCACCTTGTTAAGGAAAAGGCTTGCCGCCATTTTTTGGGCTCTATACACTTGGAGGATTATCTAAATTAAGCATTTAAAGGATTTTTTTGATGTCGAACCTCTTTGTTTTTGAGAAACCGAAGCGTCGACCGAGCTTTCTTGACGACACGCCCGGATCGTTTCCGGCCACGTCACTGACCCTTAACATTCGCACACACGATCGTTTCAAACATGCGCCCCTCGCGGCCCCCACGCCCGAGGAGCTGGAGCGAGAGGCGGTCGTTTTAGCTCATCGCCCACTGGCCGCCGCCGTGGCGGCCCAGTTTAAAGGCAGGGTCGCCAAGCACCACATGGATGACGTGATCAGCGTAGCTGAGCTTGGTCTTATAAAGGCCTCGCTGCAATTCGACATCGGGCACGCGTCTTTTTCGGAGAATGCTCGTCAACGTATGCGCGAAGAAGTTGAGCAACATATTCAAGCCGGCGAGTTCGCCTCGACCTTCAAAATGGCCAAAAGGCCGCAAAGAGGTCAGGCCCAAGTGGTTGTACCCATCCCCCACCGATGATGGTATGCCTGATCATCCGGCCCGACCCCGGCGCGCTCCTTTTGAACAGGTTTTGCCATAGCACCCCCGACCGTAAAAAAACCAAGCCACCGCGGACGTAAGCCGTCCGGCGGCAGTGCCAAACGTCACAAAGGCCCCGCTGCCGTCGAGCGCGGCTCGCCGGGGGGTGACGCGAGACCGGCGCTGGCCGAGGGCCCGAGCCGCATCGTCGGTGTCCTTGCCAAGACAACGTCAGGCTGGCGACTTCAATCCACCAACCGGCGCGAGCGTGGCGATTTCATTCTTCATGCCAAGACCCGCTTTGAGCTCACGGAGGGGCATCTTGCTGTGGCCGAGGTCAAACCCTCGCAGCGGCGCGGTCCGAGGGAAGCGAAACTTATCGAACTCCTAGGGGACATGAACGGGCCGGGCGCGGTCAGTATGATAGCTATAGCGACGCACGACATTCCGAACCGCTTCAACGCGGCTTCCCTTGCCGAGGCTGCCGCTGCGAGTCCCGTGGCACTCGGCGACCGCACCGACTTAAGAAAAATTCCTCTCGTCACCATCGACGGCAGCGACTCGCGGGATTTCGACGATGCGGTCTTCGCTGAGCCGGCGGCGAATGACGGCTGGCATCTGATTGTGGCGATCGCCGACGTTGCACATTACGTTCGAAGCGGTGGCGCACTCGACCAGACCGCTTATGAAAGAGGCAATTCCGTCTATTTTCCCGACCGCGTCGTGCCGATGCTGCCCGAAGCCCTCAGCAACGAATTGTGCTCCCTCAAGCCGCAGGTGGACCGTGCCTGCTTGGCCGTGCACGCCTGGATCGATAGCAACGGCGAGGTCCAAAGATGGGAATTCGTCCGCGGACTCATGCGCTCGCATGCCCGCCTGACCTACGAGCAGGCGCAAGCCGCTATGGACGGTCGGCCCGATGCCGTCACGGGCCCCATTCTTGAAACCGTCATCCGCCCACTCTATGGCGCTTATCAAAGCCTCATGAAAGCGCGCGTCAAACGCGGCACGCTTGAGCTTGATTTGCCGGAGCGCAAAGTCGAAATCGAAAACGGGCGCGTCAAATCGATCAAGATCAGGGAGCGCCTTGACAGCCATAAGCTCATCGAAGAGTTCATGATCATGGCGAATGTCGCTGCCGCGACGCAGCTCGAGGGCAAGGCCGGATTATGCCTTTATCGTGTCCACGACCGTCCGAGCGAGATGAAGCTGGAAGGCCTGCGCGATTTTCTAAAAAGTCTTGAGATCAGCCTCGTACCCGGTCGGCAACTTCATTCACGCGCGTTGACACAAATCCTTGAGAACAACGCCGGCGGCCCGCACGCCCAAGTCATCAATGAGATGATGCTGCGCAGCCAGGCGCAGGCGATTTATAGCCCTGCTAATATTGGGCATTTCGGTCTTGCCCTCGCCAAATACGCCCATTTCACGTCGCCCATACGCCGCTATGCCGATCTGATCGTTCACAGAGGTCTTATCCGCGCCTGCCGCCTTGGCGATGACGGTCTGACGAACGAGGATGCGGAAAAACTGGAAGCGATTTCTGAGCATATTTCAGCCACAGAGCGGCGCGCGGCCGCCGCCGAGCGCGACGCGACCGACCGTTTCGTCACCTTGTTCATGGCCGACAGAGTGGGCGCGACCTTCCCCGCGCGTATCAGCGGTGTCGCCCGTTTCGGTCTTTTCGCCCGGCTCGACGAAACCGGTGCCGATGGCATCATTCCGATGCACACCCTGCCGCAGGATTTTTACTTTCACGACGAAAAGCGCCAGGCGCTGGTCGGCAAGCGCACGCAGCGCGTCTACAGTTTGGCTCAAAAAGTCGTTGTCAAACTCGAACAAGCCGATAGGTTAACGGGCGGCATGGCCTTTTCGATCGTCGAGCCCGACCAAAAGGTTAACGAAACGGGGACAAAATCCCTCAAATCGGCCCGACGCCAAGAATTCCGCGGTCGCCGACGCCGCAAATAATTAATATTCCTACGCTATCTTCGTGCACAACTGTGGCCGAAAACCCACAAAATGGCCTTGAAAGCAGTTGTTATCAAGAGGTTGTAAGGATACAGTGCCTCATCCGACTCGCCCGCCAGGGGCTTGGAATTTAGCCTTGCATCCATTAGACAGAGACGGATTGAGGCAGAAACAAGGCCAAGGCGAAAAAGCACTTCAAGAGGCTCACACGATGCAAACAACGGGATTACTTATGATTCGGAATGTGTTTTTCGCAGCCATCTTCGCCTTTTCCGTCGTGGCAGCGCCCGTTATGGCCAAAGAGGACAGCGAGGATGCTGCAGCGCCAACAGCGCAGGAAACCTCGGCAACCAAATCAGAAAACAGTCTTGGCAGCATCACTGAAGCGCCCGGCGAGGCCCCCGCGCTTACCCCTGAAGCTGCCGTGCCGCTCAATGACAACACGAGCGGCCCCGATGCCCTCGCTAACTTTGGCCCGTCCAGCGGGACCGTCGTCGGCAACCGCGCGCTTGAGTTGCGCGATGAAGTCTTGCGCCTGCGCGCTTCCGTCAATCTGAACTCGAATCAATTCGCTATTCTGCGCTCCGGCGGAGCCGCCGGCGCCGTACAGTATCATAGCACCGTCGCAGCTATCACAGCACGCCTGCAGAGCGGGACGACACGCGGCAACCCTATTCTTTTACGCCAATGGCAAGAAGCCAATTCCAGCCTTGAGGAGGTCACTTCTTCGCTCGGCCGCTTGAATTCGCTGCAGACTTCGGTCGATGCCGACGCGTCCCTCGCGGCGTACTTACTCGAATCGGTGCAGGCGGCTTTTCAGCTGTCAGGCGCCGTCGATGAGGACCATGATCAGCTGAAACTTTTGCGTGACGAAATCAGCCGGTTTGTCGTCCAGCTGGATTATCTGCGCAACCAGACAACCAACGACATTCAGCGCCAAACCGCTTATCTGACGACCGAACGCGAAAACCTGCAGGCTCTCGCCTTCGCTATCAGCCGCGGCGAGCTGCTTGGTAACAGCCTTGCCAACCGCCCTGTCATCGTCAACACGCCTGTCGCCATGAGCCTGCCGAATAGCGCCAGCGCCACCAGCACCTTCGCCCCGACCCCCGAAGCCGCTCCTGCCATGCCCGTGATCTCGAGCGGCCCGACGCCGATGTCGCCCCGTGAATACATGGAAGAAACCGGTCAGTCGCCGGTCATTTCCGCGAACGCCTCCTCCACGCGCGATTTGCCGCCCACCATTGGCCGTCTGCTCGTCCTTATCCGCTACAACCAGCCAGTCGTGGATTACGAACAACAACTTTCGCAGGCCGTCGGCACAGCCATGGAACGCCGCCCTAACGCGCAGTTCTCGGTGGTCGCTGTCTCGCCGTCGAGCGGTGACCCGGCATCGCTGGCGCACTCACAAGAGACAGCTGAGCGCGACGCGGAAGCAGTCAAGCGCTCGCTCATACAGCTCGGCCTGGCTCCGTCGCACATCATCATGGCGAGCACGCAAACTCAGAGCGCCTCGACGCCGGAAGTTCACGTTTACGTTCGGTAAGGTGCCGTCAAACCTCTCTCGGCTCAGGTTTCTGCGTCAGATGCCCGCAGCGCCGTTGCGTTCTATCCTCCCAGTTATGAATTGACAATCGGCCCGCCATAAGGCGACCTGCTAGATTCTCCTTTCCGAGACCCGTCGAAGACCGGCGGCTGACACGTACAACCAAATTTCATGCTGCGCCCCTTTCGTATCACTTGTGAAGTTGTCGCTAGCCTCCTCGGTATTGTCGTCGCTTTTAGCTTATTCATGTTCTGGCGGCTCAGCAGCGGCCCCATCTATTCCGAGTTCATGACACCCTATATCGAGGCCGGGATCGAAAGCCTCGTTCCAGGGACGCAAGTCACGATTGCCCATTCCCTGCTGTCGTGGAACGACAGCGACCGCACCATAACCTTGGCGGCGGACGGGCTACGGGTACGCCAGAGGGGCGGCGAGGTTATCGCCCTTTTGCCAAAGCTCGAAATCCAGCTCAGCGCCGTCGGCATTTTGTTCGGACAATTTTTACCCACCGAGATGGGCATCGACGGCTTGCAAATTCAACTCGAGCGCGGCGCCCATGGGCAATTGGCTTTTGGCGGGATGGAGGCGAGCCAAAGCGAGACGGCTGACCAGGCGATCAACATCCGACAAAGTCTTGCCCGGATCTCAAACCGCCTCGTCCACGCCTACTTCACACGCCATTTGCGCATCACACACGCTATCTTTGCTGTGCATGATACTGTCACCCAAAGCGACTGGGCGGTAACGATCCCTGAGATTGCGCTCGAGCGAGAGGCCGGCGCCCTGACCGGCCATGCGGCCGTGGATCTGACACAAAACGACCGCGTATCAACATTGACGGTCGACTACCATTATGACACCGGGGCCGGCTTACACCGCCTTATTTCCCATTTCAGCGACATCACGCCGGCGTTCTTTGCCGGCGGCCACCCCGGGAATCTCGGTTTTGGCAAAGCCGCCATCGTTAATCTGCCTTTGACAGGGGAGATCTCAGCGGCACTCGATACCGGCCTCGAGGTCGTCTCGGCCGCCTTGAACGTTCAGGGTGGCCGAGGCTTTTTCAACGATAGCACCCTCTGGGACGGACCGCGCAAGGTCCAGAGTCTCGAACTCACCGGCCTTTATGATAGGAACCGCGGCGTATTGAGCATCCCCACCGCAACGGTTGACTTCGGCGGTCCGCGCCTGAGCCTGTCCGTCAAGGGGGCGTCCCGCCCGCGCCCTTCGCATCAAATGGACATCGCCTTAGGGGTGCAGATTGACAATTGGGCCATGGATCAGGTCGGCGGGCTGTGGCCCAAGCCCTTTATCGGCGGTGCCCGCCAATGGATCGCTGCGAACCTGACCAAAGGAAAATTCGGGCATGGCGAAGCGGCCATCGCGGCCCTCCTCGATTTGGAAAACCTTAGCGACGTCACGATCACGGACGCCAAAGGCAAGGTCAATGTAATAGGCGCGCAAGTGCGTTACGTCGACACGATGTCACCTGTCGAAGGGGTCAGCGCCGATGCGACGTTCGATATGAACCAGTTGACGGCAGAGATTGCGAGCGGCGGGATTGGCGACATCCGGATCCAACCCTTCCTGATTCAGATCAAGGGTTTCCAGGATAAGGTCCAGGTGATCCATATCCCGGTGCGGCTTAATGGATCCATCTCTTCCGTACTACGCCTCATCGACGAACCCCCTCTCGGCTATGCCAAGGCGCTCGGCCTCGCCCCTGACGACATAACCGGATCGACCGAAGCGCAAGTGACGTTCCAGTTTCCGCTGCTTAAAAAGCTCGGCATGTCGGATGTCGACGTCAAGGCGAAGGCGACGCTCGCGGACGTCCAGACGTCGAAGCTCGTCAAGGGCATCGAATTGACGCACGGCAATCTCCAAATGAGCCTTAACATCGACGGGTTCACCGTTACCGGCCCCGCCACTTTGAACCGTATTCCGCTCAATATCGCCTGGAACGAAAGTTTCGCGGCCAGCCGAGGTCAGCCGCTTCGCCAAGCGGCCGTTACCGGCGTCATAAGCCCCGAGCAATGGCGGAGCCTCGGCATAGACGCCTTCCAGGGCACGCACGGTCTCATGGCCATCGATGTCCACATGACGCAGCCGGAAAAGGCCCGCATGGTGTTTGCCGGTAAAGTGGACATGGCTGGCGCCGAGGTGCGGATCGCACCTTTGAGCTGGAAAAAATCAGCTGCCGCGCCGGCGGCCCTGACGTTTTCGGCCGAAAAACGAGATCACCAGAACTTCGAGATCACAACACTCGAAGCCACGGGCCCGCAATTAAGCATCAAAGGCAAAGGAACTTTGAGCGGCGAAGGCAAGCTTCTGTCGCTCACGGTTAATCCCATGATAGCCGGGCACAGCAATGCGGTCATTCATTTCGCCCGCCTCGGCGACGACAGCGAGAGTGCCCTCCACATCGACGTTGAGGGAGAAGCGCTCGACATCCAGGGAATAAAGGGACGGAGCGAACCCGGCACGACGCCGCCGCAGCCGATCGAATTCCGACTCAGACTCGGCAAGCTCTATACGAGCGAAACCGGCTTTATGACGAAGGCCGAAGGCTATGCTATCCGCGATCCTCTCGGCTGGCGTGAGATTAGCCTGCACGGGCTGGCGGACGGCACCAACCGGCTTGATTTTGAGCTGGCGATGAGAGAGGACGGCAGCCGCACGCTGGATATTATCTGCGATAATTTCGGCAAAGCCCTCAAGGGCATGGGCTTTACGGACACGATCGAGAACGGGACGCTGAATATCCACGGCGAAAGCGATCCTGAGAATACGCGTTCCATTCGCGGCGAGGTCAAGATCGGCTTATTCGTGGTCGGAAATTTACCCGCGCTGGCGGTGCTTATGAACGCCGCCTCACCCTTCGGTTTCAGCGGCCTTTTCACCAACAGCATGGATTTCGATGGCCTTAAGGGCGGATTTAAGTGGGAGGGCGATACGATTCATTTGATCGGTGTCCACGCGGCCGGCGCCTCCGTCGGTATCAATACCGACGGGCATATCGACGTCGGCTCTGGGGAGGCCAACCTTTATGGCACGATGGTTCCGTTTAGCGTCATGAGCAGCCTGATCGGCGCAATTCCGATTGTCGGCCTGATCGTGACAGGTATCGATAAGCAGGGATTTCTGGCGGTTTCCTACACGATCAAGGGCCCTATGGCTAATCCTGAGATCATGGTCAATCCGGTATCGTTGCTGACACCAGGCTTCCTGCGCAATCTGTTTTTCAGCGGGGACGATACGGAGGAGCCTCGCAGCGCCCAAAATACTCAGACCCCGGCCACCATCATGCCTTCGATGCGCAACGTGGGTGCATCGATACCGTAGCGGAACTCCACATCATTGGCCGGTAGGAGGTTGCGGAACATATCCTTGAGGTTGCCAGCGATCGTCATTTCACTGACTGGAAAACTGATGACCCCGTTTTCGATCCAGTAGCCGGAAGCCGCCTGGCTGTAATCGCCCGTGACGGCATTGACCCCCATGCCCATCATATCGGTGACATAAAACCCTTCCCTGATATCGCGTATCAAATCGGCAAGGCCAACGGTGCCGGGCTCCATATAGAGGTTGCTAACTGAGGGGGAAGGCGCGCCACCAGGCTGCCGGGAAGCATGGCCTGTGCTCTTCATCTTGAGTTGGCGCCCCGAGCGCAGATCGAGCAGCCAGGTTGTCAGCACGCCTTTTTCGATCAGATGGCGTCTTTGTGTCAGCATGCCCTCGGCATCGAAGGGCCGCGAACGCAAGCCCCGCGGGCGCAAGGGATCGTCGACGATCGTGATGGTCTCCGGGAACACCGCCTGCCCCAGTTTGTCTTTCAGGAAACTCGTGCCCCGCGCGACGCTAGCGCCCGAGACCGCGGACGCCAGATGCCCAAGCAGCCCACCTGCGATGCGTTGTTCGAAGACCACCGGCATGCGCCCGGTCGCCATTTTACGCGAGCCCAGCCGGCGCACGGCGCGCTGGCCGGCGCGGGCGCCGATGCTCGCGGCGTCCGGCATATCGGCAGCCGCGACACGTGTGGCGTAATCGTAATCTCGCTCCATGGCCGTACCGTCACCGGCAAGGGCGGTCATGCTCAGATTGTAGCTCGTGCGGCGGTTATGGCCCGCAAAACCGTTGCTCGCCACGATCGTGGATTGAGCCGTGACGCCCCCGGCCGATGCACCCTCCGAATTGGTTACGCCGGCAATGGCGAGCCCCGCCTCTTCGGCCTGCCTGGCCTGGGCAATGAGTGCCGATGCTTCTACATGACCGTCATCGGCCATATCCAGCTGCGGGTAATTCTTAGCGATGTCCTTCGCCTCGGCCAAACCGCAAAAGGTGTCTTCTGGCGCTTCTCTTGCCATAGCCACCGCGCGCTCGACGAGCTCCTCAAGCGCTTTTGGCTTCCGATCGGTCGCCGAGACCATGGCCTGCCGCTTGCCCACGAAAACTCGCAAGCCAAGGTCGCCGGATTCCGAGCGCTCCAAGGTCTCGACCTTGCCGAGCCTATAGTTAACGGACAAGGACGTCGCATCGACAAGCATGGCATCGGCCGCGTCGGCCCCTGCCCCCTTGGCTTTGCGGACGAGGTCTTCGAGCAGGTTGGCGGCTGTGTCGGTCATGAAATTCCTAGATTCTTGAGGTACTTAGATGTGTTCGAGGCCCAACGGCCGGCCTGAGTATCCATCCAAAAGGGCGCCGGCGCAACTCGCCCCAAGCCCTTTTCATCAGGGCCTTTCTCCGCCACTATGCGCCGCATGGGCATACTTTATCAAAGCACGCGCGGGCAAGCTCCCGAGCTGGATCTGCGCGGCGTCGCGCTGGCCGGTCTCGCGACCGATGGCGGGCTTTACGTGCCCAAAGCCTGGCCCGAATTTGCGCTAAAGACCCTCGAGAGTTTCCGGCAACGCCCTTATGTTGATGTGGCCGAAATCCTCCTGCGTCCTTTTGTGACGCCTGCCCTGCCCGAAGGCACTCTGCGAAATTTGCTTCAAAAAGCCTATAGCGTGTTTCCTGAGGCCAGCGTGACCCCGCTCCGGCAACTGGGAGAGGGTCACTGGGTAATCGAATTGTTCCATGGGCCGACTTTGGCGTTCAAGGATATTGCCCTTCAATTGCTAGGCCATGTCTTCGAATATTTCCTAAACCAGGACAGCAGCCGCATGACGGTCGTCGGGGCAACATCGGGTGATACCGGATCGGCGGCGATGGCGGCTCTGGCGGGTCGGGCGAATATCGATGTTTTTATCCTTTACCCGGTCAAAGGTCCGAGCGAAATCCAGCGCAAGCAGATGACCTGCATCGAGGCCCCCAACGTGCATGCCCTTGCCATTGAAGGCTCATTTGACGACTGCCAGGCCATCGTGAAAGCTTTGTTTGCCGATACGGCTTTCAGAGCCGAGCAGAATTTGGCGGCCGTGAACTCCATCAACTGGCTGCGCATTCTGGCGCAGATGGTCTATTACTTTGTCGCAGCAGGCCAAACAGGCCCGGCAAGGCCCGTCAGCTTCGCCGTGCCTACCGGCAATTTTGGCAATGTCTTTGCCGGCTATGCGGCGGCGAAATGTGGTCTCT
>JALYJG010000031.1 GCA_030775365.1 Pseudomonadota bacterium | reverse complement strand
TTCGACTGCCGGGATATATTCCTTGGGCACCGACCCGCCGACGACCTTGTTCTCGAATACGATGCCGGTGTTCCGCTCCAGCGGCTCGAAGATGATCTTGACCTCGGCGTACTGGCCCGACCCACCGGATTGCTTCTTATGGGTATAGTCAACGGTGGTCTTTCGCGTAATGGTTTCCCGATAAGCGACCTGAGGCGCACCGACATTGACATCGACCTTGTAAGTGCGACGCAGAATATCGACCTTGATGTCGAGATGCAGCTCACCCATGCCCTTGATGGTCGTCTGGCCGGTTTCCGCATTGGTCGCCAAACGGAAGGAAGGATCTTCCTGCACCAGTCGCAGCAACGCATTCGTCATCTTATCTTGATCGCCCTTGGTCTTGGGCTCGATCGCCATTTCGATGACAGGATCGGGGAATTCCATACGCTCAAGCACGATCGGCTTGGCCGTATCGCAAAGCGTATCGCCCGTTTTAGTATCTTTTAAGGCCGCTAGAGCAACGATATCGCCAGCATAAGCTTCTTTAATTTCTTCGCGGGTGTTGGCGTGCATCAATAGCATGCGACCGATACGCTCACGCTCTTCCTTGACCGTGTTCATGACATAGCTGCCGGCCTCAAGCTTACCCGAATAGATACGTGCAAACGTTAGCGAGCCAACAAATGGATCGGTCATGATTTTGAACGCTAGCGCCGAAAACGGAGCGTCATCCGTCGGCGCGCGCTCGTCAGCAGCCTTGGTTTCTGGCGTGAAGCCCTTGACGTTACCGACATCAAGCGGCGACGGCAGGTAATTGACAACCGCGTCAAGCATCGGCTGCACACCCTTATTTTTGAACGAAGCGCCGCAAAGAACGGGCACGAACTTCATGCTTACCGTGCCTTTACGAATGCATTTGTCCAGCACCTCCAGGGAGGGCTCCTTACCTTCGAGGTAGTCACCGAGGGCGGCATCATCCATTTCAACAGCCATCTCAAGCAGCTTGTGCCGGTATTCATCGGCCCGGGCTTTGAGCTCGGCGGGAATTTCTTCATCGTGGAACTTCGCGCCCAGAGCTTCATCTTCCCAAACTACGGCCTTCATCCGGCGTAGATCGATGATGCCCTTGAAATCGCCTTCGGCGCCGATCGGAAGATTCAAAATCAGGACATTTGCGCCCAGCCGATCCTTGACCATGTCCACACAGCGGTCGAAGTTCGCACCGGTTCGATCCATTTTGTTGACAAAGATCATGCGCGGCACATGATACTTATCGCCTTGCCGCCATACCGTTTCGGTTTGTGGCTCTACGCCGGCGACGGCATCGAGAAGGCAGATGGCCCCATCGAGCACGCGCAATGAACGCTCAACCTCGATCGTGAAATCGACGTGCCCCGGCGTGTCGATGATATTGATGCGGTATTTCTTGTCGTTAACGGTCCAAAAGGTCGTCGTCGCCGCCGAAGTAATCGTGATCCCACGCTCCTGCTCCTGCTCCATCCAATCCATCGTCGCCGTGCCTTCGTGCACTTCGCCGATTTTATAGGACTTGCCGGTGTAATAGAGAATGCGCTCAGTCGTCGTCGTCTTACCAGCATCAATGTGAGCCATGATGCCAATATTACGATACATCTCTATGGGCGTTTGACGGGACATTAAACGTGTTCCTTACCAGCGGAAATGGGAGAAGGCCTTATTAGCCTCTGCCATACGGTGTGTGTCTTCGCGCTTCTTGATCGCAGCGCCGTTATCGTTCGAAGCCGCCACAAGTTCGCCCGCCAGGCGATCCATCATCGTATGCTCCGAGCGCGCACGCGCGGCCGTGATGATCCAGCGCATAGCCAAGGCAATGCCGCGATCCGGGCGGACTTCAACGGGAACCTGATAGGTAGCACCGCCAACACGACGCGAACGCACCTCAAGATGCGGCCGGACTTTCTCGACGGCCGTCTTGAAAACTTCCAATGAGTTGCCACCTTTTGAGAGACGCTGAATCTTTTCGAGAGCGCCGTAGAGGATCCGCTCGGCAACTGACTTCTTGCCCTGAATCATCATGACGTTCATGAATTTAGTAATAAGAATTTCTCCGAACTTTGGATCCGGAAGAACTTCGCGCTTTTCAGCTCTGTGACGACGGGGCATGAATAACTCCTCTAATTATTTAGGACGCTTGGCGCCGTAAAGCGAACGGCGCTTCTTGCGATCTTTGACGCCCTGGGTATCGAGCGTGCCACGAATGATGTGATAGCGGACGCCAGGCAAATCTTTCACACGGCCGCCGCGGATCATGACAACCGCGTGCTCCTGCAGATTGTGGCCTTCGCCCGGTATGTAGCTGATCACCTCATGGCCATTGGTGAGCCGAACGCGGGCAACCTTACGGAGAGCCGAGTTGGGCTTCTTTGGCGTGGTCGTGTAAACGCGGGTGCAGACACCGCGCTTTTGCGGACATTCCTGAAGCGCGGGCACCTTGTCCCGAACCTTCAAAGGCTTGCGGGGCTTGCGGATCAACTGGTTTACCGTAGGCATGGAGGCTCCGTTTCTTTCTGATTCGCGCACACAAGAACAAAAACCACATCGGCGCACAGCAAGAGCTGCACTCCGCGTGGTTAAAATCGTTACCTTTATCGCGCTATCGTATTGACTGACAACGCGCTTGTTTCAACTTTTGCAACATCCGGAGCTGCGTCTAGACCGTATTTTTCACCAAAGTTAGGTGCGTCACAGGCCTACCACCACCTCCGCAAAGGCGGCCACCTTCTATGTTTTTTCGCGTCTTACGTCAAGGGAAGATTATGTTTTCCCGAAATTCTTTCTTGCTTTGTTTTCACCTGTCGTTAGGTTCGGCCTATCGAAAGGAACTCGAATGTCGCACTGCACGGCCCTCATCGTTGCCGCCGGCTCCGGCGAGCGCTTTGGCGGAGCAATTCCTAAGCAATATCATGCCCTTGCGGGCATATCGATACTCAGGCGCAGTGTGTTGGCTTTTCTTGGCCACCCGCACATTGACGGTGTACACGTTGTCATCAGCCCCGCCCATAGAGATTTGTACGATAAGGCCGTCGGCGATCTCGACCTTCCTGAACCTGTGAGCGGTGGACCAACCCGTCAGGATTCGGTACGCCTTGGCCTTGAAGCGATCGGGAAGTCCGCAAAAACAGACTTCGTTATGATTCATGACGCGGCCCGCCCCCTTATCGACGCTGCCACGATCACCCAAGTCAGGAAGGCACTCGACAAGAACCGCGGCGCTATTGCGGCAAAGCCTCTGGTCGATACCTTAAAGCGGGCGCAAGGTGATCGCATTGAGAACACGATCGACAGGAGGGACTTATGGCAGGCCCATACACCTCAAGGATTCCATTTTGACGATATACTCGCCGCCCACCGTGCGACGATTGGCGCTCAATTGACGGATGATGCCGCTGTGGCCGAAAAGGCCGGGATGTCCGTCGCGGTCGTGGCCTCAAACCCGGATAACATGAAAATTACAAACCCCGATGACCTCGACCGCGCGGCCCGCCTGCTTGGGCATAATTTCGGCGATATTCGCACGGGCATGGGCTTTGACGTCCATCGCCTGACGGCCGGCAAGGAGATTCTCTTGTGCGGTGTTGCCATCCCGCATGACCGCAAACTCGAGGGGCACTCGGATGCCGATGTGGGACTGCATGCGCTCGTGGACGCCATTTTGGGCGCTATGAGCGCCGGCGATATCGGCACGCATTTCCCGCCGTCCGATCCGCAATGGCAAGGCAAAGACAGCGCACATTTCGTCCGTCATGTGGTCGGCATGGTAAGCGAGCGTGGCGGGTTCATCGCCCATGTTGACGTGACGCTCATGTGCGAAAAACCTCGCATCGGACCCCATCGGGAGGCGATGGTTCAGCGACTGGCTCAGCTGCTCGAAATCTCCGAAGCTCGCGTGAGCGTCAAGGCGACGACAACGGAACGATTAGGATTCACAGGGCGCGAGGAAGGTATCGCCGCGCAGGCTATCGCCACATTAAGGTTCCCCGGCTAGAGCGCTTCACAATGTTCCCTGCTGACGTCCACGACCTCGCCCGAAAAGTTATCGAGGCTTACGCAGCCCAGAAGCGGAAGATCGTCACGGCCGAATCCTGCACCGGCGGGCTCGTGATGGCGGCTTTAACCCAGATCTCAGGAGCTTCGATCGTTATCGAGCGCGGCTTTGTGACCTATAGCAATGACGCCAAAATCGAAGCGCTGGCCGTACCGCCGGAAATGCTTGAAGCCTATGGAGCCGTCGATGATCGTGTGGCCGAAGCTATGGCGCAAGGGGCGTTGGAATTCTCTCGCGCCGACATAGCTCTGGCGGTGACAGGCATCGCCGGGCCAACGGGCGCGACGCCAGGAAAACCCGTGGGGCTCGTTTACTTTGGTCTCGCTAACCGAAGCGGGGCACTCTTTCATTTTAAGAGCCATTATAACGGCGACCGCGACGACATTCGTATGCAGGCGGTCCGGGAAGCCTTGCGCTTGCTCCTCTCCATATCCTCAGAATAAGAAAGTCACAGCAAATAATCTTTACACGCTCAACAGGGCGATCTTTTAACCAAGCCTTTGATTTTACTGAACCTTGTCGGTACCGCCGAAAAGGCGAAACTATTATCGTACTTCGCCTTTACAAACAAATAATGTATGAATGTGCAGCGCATTAATTTTCTCTTAACGAATAAACATCGGTATTTGGTCATGGTAAAAGTATCTATAAAAGAAAGCACTGGCTCCGCGGTCATTGAACAAGCGGAGTTCAGTGTGGACGAGATGGCAACACAGCTGTTCACCGCAGCGCGCGAGGTTCGGCAGGCAGAGATTCGCCATTCCGAGGTCCTGCCACTGCCCTCCGACGGCACAAGAACGTTTCCAAATTTCACACGCATCCTGCGCGTTTCCGGGCGCTACATTCTCGCCAATGATCTCGTCGCCCTGTTCGCTGCCTTCACCTGCGGCACGCTTGGGGCATGGGCCGTGAACGTTTATTTCTTCCAGACCGGCTTTCAGGATCTTTTCGATATTATGTCGCTCGCTCAGTTCGCCATCTTTATGGCGCTCGGCGCGACGGGTATTTTATGGTTCGACATGAAGGGCCACTATCGGCAGCGCTTGCCCTACTGGGAAATGGTGGGACACATTCTCGCCATCGCCTTCGTAGGTTTCTTGGGCAGCGGCTTTGTGCATTTCGCGTCCAAAGACGACTCCTCACGGCTCTGGATGGGATTGAGCTGGGGCTTATTTGCGCTCTTTCTTTTCGGCGGTCGCGCGATGGTCAGGCGGACCCTTCATAGACACGGCCAGTGGGAAATTCCTGCTCTTGTCGTAGGTACTGGCCCTACGGCACAGGCGGCCATGCAGGCAATGGATCGGGAAAACGAAATGGGCTTCACCATTCGTGGTCAAATCCCGTCAGCGTCGCTCGACGATCTTCTTCGCCCCCACGCGTGGAAGCATCTTTTGATGACGCATAACGCCTGCCACGTCTTTCTTGCCCTTGAAGGCAGCGAGCTCGAACGCAACCCAGCGGCCATCAAATCCATGGTACGCGCTCGGGTCCCGTGCTCGATTATTCCACCTTGGCTTGGACTCCCCTCTAGCACGCTTTCGCCGCATCATTTCATGATGCACGATGTGTTGCTGTTGCATGATACCAACCGTTTGCAATTGCCACTGCCGCGCTTGATGAAGCGCACATTCGATGTGATTGCGGCCGGCACGGCGCTATTTATGCTCGCGCCACTCTTCGCAATATTGGGCCTTGCCATTCGCCGCGACGGCGGTCCCGCGTTCTTCAAACAAGCTCGCATCGGCCGCGGTGGCAAATTGTTCAACTGCTACAAATTCCGCTCGATGCGAATCGACGCCGAACAAGTTCTGCAGCAACACCTCGCGAGCAATCCGGAGGTGGAGCAAGAATGGCGCACATTCCAGAAGCTCAAAAATGACGTGCGCATTACGGCTTTCGGAAAGTTCATACGCAGTACCAGCATCGACGAATTGCCGCAGCTGATCAACGTCCTGAAAGGCGAGATGAGCCTTGTGGGCCCCCGGCCCTGCATGCCCGGACAGGAGGATCTGTACGCCGAAGATTTCAGTTTCTATGAATCGGTGCGGCCTGGCATTACCGGCCCTTGGCAGGTCAGCGGTCGGAGCAGACTAACGTTCAAGGAGCGCGTGCGCCTCGAGTCCTGGTACGCGCGCAACTGGAGCTTCTGGATGGATATCGTCATTTTACTCAAGACGTTCCCAGCCCTATTAAGTAACGACCAAGCGTTCTAGGAAATTCTAAGCTTCCGCCCAGCGGGTCCGGAGCGTCTCCCAAAGAGGCGTGCGATTATAGGAAGCGTCAAGCGGTAACGCTCCAGAGACGTCCCGGTTCTTGGCGTGCAGCCAGGTATGGCTGTCGGAAATCCCCCAGGTCAGCAGCATATCGACCGCGCCGCTTTCCTGAAGCATATCGAGATAGCGCTGAACATAGATCTGCCCGAACTTGATCCTGTCGTCGCGGCGCCCCGACAATTTACTTAGATTGAGATCGAGCTCGGTGACATAGATCTTGAGCCCAAGAGACCGCAAATCCTTCAAGAAGTGCAAGAACTCCGCACCTGCCAAGGCCCTTCCACAGATTAAATGACTCTGCAGGCCGATGGCGTGGACGGGCGTCTTCTCCTTGCGGCACCCCTCGAGCCAACGCAACAGCGCTTGCCTCTTAGCATGGCCGTAGCCATCGCCATATTCGAAGCCGAAGTCATTATAGACGAGCGTCACATCCGGATTGGCTTCATGCGCGAAGCAGAAGGCCAGCGCCAGGTAATCGGGACCGAGCGCTTTGAGCCATAGCGTTTCGCGTAGACCGTCCTTGCGTGTCGAATGCGGATCAAAGGCTTCGTTGACCACATCCCAGTTCGTGATCATCGCGGATGTTTCCTGAACGACACGCTCGATGTGTGTGCGCAGGATCCCTTCCGCAGCCGCTGTGTCTTCGAGCGCCTCCGGGAGCCATTTCGGTATGGCATCGTGCCACACCAGCGTGTGCCCGCGCATCGCCATATTGTTCTCTTTTGCGAACACCGCAAGCCGGTGATAGCCGGCGAAATTAAAGCGTTGAGGCGACGGCCGTAATACATCCCACTTCAACTCTGTCTCCGGCACCAACAGCGCAGCCTCGCGTTGAACGGCGGCAGCAAAAACATCGTCCTTAAGCTGTTGGCTCTGCAGCGCAACGCCGTAAAGCTTGTCGTTCGCCGCAGCGATTTTCCCGAGGCCTGCATCGGGATCAATCGTTTTATAGGCGGTGGCGCGAAAGGTCGAACACCCCGAAAGCGCGAGTCCAGCCATGCCGGCGACGGACGCGCGTACCGCAGTCTTTAAAAAAGTCCGGCGTGAAATTTTTTTCATGGGCGCGAAACGTTGCGTTGGTCGAGTAGCAAAATTTCCAGAAGAATCAGCGAATGAACAGGGGAATTATTTAAAATTCGAACTAAATACATTCGCAATGAATTCCATTGTTAAAAGCTCATTATCCATGAACATTTAAGATGATCCTCGGTTCATATAAGTAAATCGAGGATTTTCAAATGAAAAATTGGCTAATGATATTGCCCTTACTTTCGCTGCTCACGCTTGCGAATTGCGCGTCGACATCAACGGTCTCAGATGGGACCGTCATCCCTAAGGAAACACTTCAACCTTACGCCGGGTGGGTCCAGCAGGCGATGAACGTGGACATGGTTTCGATCCCGATTACCGTAGCCAGCGGCTCGCGCCTTAAGACCTCGCTTGGGCTTAAGGGCGTTCAGCAGGCGCGCGCAATGGCCGCCTATTTGCCGGGCCAAATCATCCTCAATAATATAGCCTGGGATCCGGGTTCCCTGCGCTCACAGAGTTATCTTATCCACGAAATGGTGCACCATGCGCAGCTCTTAAGCGGCCGCCATTACGCTTGCGACGATGCCAAGGAACGCGAGGCATACACGCTACAGAATCGCTGGTTGGTTGAACATGGCGAGGAGCCTATGGTCAGCGAAGAGTTCATCAGCAAGATCTCCGCCTGCACAGTCGAGAGCCGTTCGGAAGATCCGGGCCTCTCCTAGCACCTTCGCTCGGTAGCCTGACAAAAACGCGGCCTGATAAGCCGCGTTTTTCGTTTATCTTTCATCAACCAAAAAAGTCTCAATAATTTCAATGGGGCAGACACCGTCAGATAGCTAGGTAACGCTACAAATTTTACGGATTCGATGATAGACTGTTCTCCAGAGGGCATTACCTCTCGAGTTCGATTGATTTACAAAGCGGCTTATCGAGGAGATACACATGGCAGGCAACCTTTGGGACAAGATCGCCTCGGTCGATGGCGCTCAGGACACCTTGCACCTAGCCGCCCCGAACGTGGAGAACCTCCTCAAGCGCATGCCGGACGATCCGCAGAACACCCAGACCCAGGAAGCCGGCAAAAAATTGCAGGCTGCCATGACTACGCAAATTGCCGGCATGTCCGTTCCCAATCTTCGATTCCTTAATAAACTGAATGATGGCGTTTCCGACAGCGCCACGCGCGACAAAATTGCGGCGCTGGCCGCTCGGGACAGTGGCGACCCTGCAGCGCTCAACCGGGCTGTGGACGAGGTCATCAAACACCCCGAAAATACGAAAACGATTTTTGCCGGGATCAAGCTTCCCGAGCACGCGACTGTCGCCCAGGCGAGCGCAGCGTCCTCCCATTCCTCGCATGCGGCCCCGGCATCGCCGGCCGCTGGAAAAGTGGCAACCGCGCCGACACCCCCCAAAGTGGCGACCACGCAGACAGGCAAGGTCACTGCCGGCGCCGCGGTCGTAGCCGCGGCTGCGACAGACACTGTGGCGGCGTCCTCTGATACAGGCGCTGCTTCGAAAACAGATGCGAAAACGGACCCGAAAACAGATCCGAAAACTGATGCGACAGCCGCAGCGTCAACAGACGCGCCCGCCCCAAAGACGGGGACCAACGCAGGCACGAAGGCCAACGAGGAGAACGACGAGCGTCGCGCGGGCCCAAAGAGTTTAATAGGCATGATCATGGCTGCACTCGTTGAACTGCAGAAAGATCTGCAAGAACTGTCCAAGGTCTCGCCCGAGGGCGCCAAGATGGTGAAGGATACGGTCGTTGGTCTCGCGGGTTTTTTTGGCAAAGCCTTCGGCGATACCATTCCCGGATTGAAGAATCCTGAGGCGATGGTCGCCAAGATGCTCGAATATGATGAGCCGTCAGCGCCAGCCAAACCTAATGCTACGCTAAGCCAGACGCCGAGCCGCGGCAATGCGGCCAGTTTAAAAACGGCTTATTCGCCTGTCAGCGCCGAGCCCGTAAAACCGGCTGACAAGGGTGTGGAAGTCGCCGCGGCCCGCACCGACGCGAAGGCTACCGAGCCGAAAACCACCGAGCCGAAGTCTGCGCCGCTTACAATCCCCTACTCGACGAAGCCAGCAGCTGTAACGCCCGTAGTTGTGACGCCGACTAATCAGCAGGTGGCGGCGAACAAAACACCGGCTCCGATGCAAGTGACGCCGCGCATGCCGGCTCCCAGCATGACAATGACTCAATAAAAAGCGCGTTTTGATTAAAAGGTAAGGGTCAGCGATCAGCCTCCTGATCTCAGGACCGGGTCTAAAAAGCCCTTAATGGCCGGCCGCGGTGGGCGAGGTCTCGGCCGGAGGGATCGATCTCCTCAGCAACACGATGCTAATGCGGCGGTTGCGGGGATCTTTGGGATCAGTCGGTACAAAAGGATCTCTGTCGGCAAGTCCTGAGACGCGAGCGACACGTCTTTCATCGACCCCCGCTTTTACGAGCAACTCACGACTGGTATTCGCCCGTTCCGTCGATAACGTCCAGTTATCGCGCGCCGAACCTGCCGTAAATGGGGTGCTGTCGGTGTGGCCGGTAACGGAAATATTGTTGGGTAGTTGGGCCACCACATGGCCGACAAGCAGCAGTAGGTCCCGCGCTCTCTCATAGGGTACGGCCCCTCCTGACGGGAACATTGAAAATTTGTCATGATCGACGATCTGAATACGCAACCCTTCTGGGGTCCGGTCCACAATAATTTGGTTCGCAAAATCCTTGAGCTCGGGATTGCCAGCGATCGCCTGCTTCAGCACCTCTTCCGCCTGCCCGAACCCTTGCTCTTCCTGCTTCATCGTGGCGACCATTGACTGCTCGTCCTGCGTGAGCGTGGTGGCATTAGGATTCTTGGCATTGACGCCTGTCTGACCATTCGGGGTTGCGGCATCGGGCCCTTGGGTCGCTTTGCCGTCGCCCCCGCCCTCTGACATTCCCTTCGTTTCCTCGTCCCCTTCTTCGCCCTTGCCAACGGTCGGTAAAGTCACGTCCTGCGTCGTTGGTGGCGAGCCCTCCGATATCTGAGCGCCGTTGGGGCTGATCGTCTGCCCGCCACCTACGCCGCCGGAGCCGGACTCCGATTTCGATGCGGCCGTGGGCGCGAAATAATCGGCGATTCCTTTCCGCTCGACATCGGTCGTCACTTTAAGCAACCAAAGCAGGAGGAAAAACGACATCATGGCGGTCACGAAGTCGGCATAGGCCACCTTCCACGCGCCGCCGTGATGCGCGGCATGTCCACCACCGCGCTTTTTCTTGCGAATGATAATGACGGTCGGCTTCTGGGGATCGTTCGGCGGCATGGGCCTCCTTAAGTGCTACGCGGTCGGTGCGGGCAAGGCCGACGTGGCTTCTTCCACTTCGATGAAAGTTGGGCGCACATCACTTAACAAAGCCTTGCGCGCGTATTCCACCGAAATGGACGGCGCAAAACCCTGCAAATGGGCCAGCAGACCGATTTTCAGGCACAGGAAATATTTGGATTCCGCTTCAAGAATCTGCCGCATGGACGTGGCCATCGGCCCGATGACGCCGTAAGCGGTCCACACGCCCATGAACGTGCCGACGAGCGCACCACCGATCAGCCGTCCGAGGACTTCCGGCGGCTCCGTAATCGAGCCCATGGTGTGAATGACGCCGAGAACGGCGGCAACGATGCCGATGGCGGGCATGCTGTCGGCCACGGAATTGATCGCCCCAACAATGCTGTTGTCTTCGTTGTGATGGACTTCCAACTCCTCATCCATCAACGCCTCAAGCTCATAAGGCTTGTCAGAGCCAAGCGTTACGAGGCGCAGATAGTCGCAAAAAAAATCGGTGGCGTGATGGTTGTTCTGAAAGCCCGGAAACTGACCGAATAAGGCGCTGTCGTGAGGATTCTCGATGTGCTTCTCAAGCGACAATAACCCCTTGGTCTTCGCCAGCTTGAACACCTGATACATCATGCAAAGCAATTCGATATAGGCAGCCTTGTTGTATTTTGCTTTTTTTAAGAGCAAGGCACAGCCTTTCATCGTGCGCTTGATGACGATGGCCGGGTTGGCGATGACAAATCCTCCGACCGCCGTACCCCCCATGATAAGAATCTCAAGTGGCGCCGCGTTCAGCAGCACTTGGATGTGCCCGCCCTCGAGGACGTAGCCACCGATCGTGCAGATAAAAACCGTAAGGGTACCGATGATCAGATTCATGAGCGATACGGGACAAGTCGAAGGACAGGCCGGCCGGACGGGCCGGGACCGCCTTCATTTTAGGCACCCTCATCGTTAAGATCGCTTTAACGCCCGCGCAATTACGGTCCGTCCATGCCGCCAGGAATCGCCAAAGGGGGTGATAGTCCTTGAAAAGGTTCGAATTATTGCGTGCGTTTTGGCGGGTTCAAGCACAACCTATTGAAAACCCAAGCCCAACCGGGCTAGAAATACGGCTCTACCAGTCGGAGCCTTTTTCATGAACAAGCCCAAGACACAAAGTCAGCATAACGGCACGATCGACATCGCCGGAATCATGGACCGCATTCCGCATCGCTATCCCATGCTGATGATCGACCGAGTTGTCGACGTCATGAAAAACGAGAGTTGTACCGGCATCAAAAACGTCACCTCGAACGAACCTTTTTTTCAGGGCCATTTCCCAGGCCACCCGATCATGCCCGGTGTGCTTATTATCGAGGCCATGGCCCAGACTTCTGCCGTTCTGGTCGTCGATGCACTGGCCGATGTCGGCTCCGAATCCCATGTCGTCTATTTCATGACAATAGAAAATGCGCGCTTTCGCAAGCCCGTTGGTCCTGGCGATCAGATGCAGATCAAAGTCAAAAAAGAGCGCCAAAGGGGCAACGTCTGGCGCTTTCGCGGCGAAGCTTATGTCGATAACGTTCTATGCGCGGAGGCTGTTTATACAGCAATGCTGCTGCCGAACGGCGCCAGCGAAGTCGCCGATGCGGCTGAATAAGACCGGATGCTAAGGACAATTCACCCTACCGCGATTGTCGACCCCGCAGCAGAGATCGGCGCCAATGTCGAGATCGGCCCCTACTGCGTCATCGGCCCCATGGTACGCGTCGCCGATCATGTCCGGCTTCTGTCACATGTGGTCATTGCTGGACGTACGTCCATTGGTGCGCACACGGAGATCTATCCGTTCGCATCGCTCGGCCACCGTCCGCAGGATTTGAAATTCAAGGGCGAGTCCTCGACGCTTGAAATTGGCGCTCACAACCAGATCCGGGAACATGTCACGATGAACCCTGGCACCGAAGGCGGGGGTCTTGCGACACGCGTCGGCGATCATTGCCTGTTCATGGTGGGGTCGCATGTGGCCCATGACTGCCAGCTCGGCAATCACATTATACTTGCTAACAATGCGACACTTGCCGGTCACGTAACCGTGGGCGACTACGTTATCATAGGGGGCCTTTCCGCGGTCCATCAATTCGTCCGGATCGGAGCCCATGCGATGATTGGAGG
>JALYJG010000030.1:12774-13187 GCA_030775365.1 Pseudomonadota bacterium | reverse complement strand
ACGCTGAAACAGGCCCTTGGGCATCTGGCTGTCCGCTGGAATATGGTGGCAGTCGAGCTCTGTGATCGTAAACCGGTAAGCCGCGGATAATCCCGCGTAGGCGCAATAAGCTGCATATCACGTGAGATCCGTCTTTTGGACCGCACCACAGGAGCCACCGACTAGCCCAGTTGGTGGTTTATTTACTTGAGCCAGGGCAAAGCCACAAAAAAATTTAACAGACCCGCTGACGAAAAATTGTTTCGTCTAAGGGGGAACACGTCGAAAGGAGGCCTCATGAAAAAGGACTACTCCTCGCTTACGCATGCCCATTTGGAATTTAAGCATGCACAAGAGGAACTTCTAAAACGACAAAAAGCAAAGGATATTGGTGAAAAAGAAGACAAAGATAAAAGCTACGCGCAAGTTGAGAC
>JALYJG010000030.1:11839-12764 GCA_030775365.1 Pseudomonadota bacterium | reverse complement strand
AAATCATGCAACATGCCAATGATATTCGCATGGAGTTTCGCCATGCAAAAATTTTATGTTCCCGTCAGATAAAAGAAGAAAGAGTTCGACGAGAGCCGAAAAGCTACGCGCAAGTTGAGACTTCCGTCGGACAACAAGTTGTCGGACAGAAGTCGGGCGAGCTAAAGCTCAGGAAGGAAAGACCTTTTCGAATCACTGCAAGGTTTTCGGAGGCCGAACGTGAAATTCTTGTCGGACGAGCGGAAGACGCGCGTCTGACAATGAGTGAATACATCCGGGCCTCTGTGTTGGGTATCGGATACGTTTCCGCAATCGATCCAGCAAAACGAGAAATGCTTCAAAACCTCAGCCGCGAACTCGGACGGCAAGGGAATAATCTCAATCAGGTAGCAAGGCATTTGAATGATGGAACCTCTTCTTCGGAGGAGGGGGTTCTGGCCCTCCTGGAAATCACACGGTCTCTCCTGTCGGCACATCAATCGGTCAGGCATGCCTTGACCGAGGGAAGGAGCTACGAGTGATTATCAAAAGCCATATCAGGGGAGGATATCGCGCCGCCGCCGAATATCTCAAGGAACAGGGTCAGAACGAGAAAACCCGCCTTGTGGAGATTAGCGATCCGCAGGCCAACAGCCTCGACGAAGCCTTTCACAACATGTGGGTGGTGGCCAGCAACACCAAATGCACCAAGCCCCTCCATCACATAAGCATTAATCCAATGAAAGGAGAATTTCTTACCGACGCGCAAGTTTTAGCGATCGTCGAACGTTGTGAGGAAAAGTACGGCTACAAACTGTTCCATCACCAGAGAGTTATTGTGGAACACATCAAAGACGGTAGGCAGCACTTCCACGTCATTTGGAATCGCGTCAGCCTTGTAACCGGTAAGGCTATCTGGCCGGGCGAGCATTGGAATAAATCCAAA
>JALYJG010000030.1:0-11829 GCA_030775365.1 Pseudomonadota bacterium | reverse complement strand
CGCCTATTCCGAAACGTGTCAGGCGCACGGATGCGCAAAAGAGAAAAATCCGAAAGGCGCCTAAGAAGGCAAGATGCAAAACTTACATAAAATATAAGCGCGGAAACCCCACCATAAAGTTGATTATTCTGCCTGGCGGAAAGTTCCGCCTCAAAATTTCGGAAATGTCATTTAAAGCAAGAAGGACAGGACACGGAAATTTCAGTCATTACGACAGCTTAAGGCATAGCAGTATAGCCTCAGTTAAAATGCCGTCAGCTATCCCATTCAAAAAAGCGGTGAAACCCTCGACCGACATAGGGCCATTCCGACCCTCGAGCAAAAGTGGAGGATGGCCGGCAGCAGCAATCATCGACTGGACAACATGGGGGCGGAGGAACCCCAAAGCCTTCTTCATCAAATGGCCGGAACTAGGTTCGTGAAGGAAAAGGTGAAGGCCGTCGTTACGTACCCGCATGATTGCGGGTTTTTTTATCTCCGACGAAAGGGCGAAAAATGAAAGGAAGTTTTGTTAAGGCAGATACGTTTTGTGTGAAAAAACACAATCTCGTGGTGTACCGCGTTAGCGAACCCGACACAGCTGTGTTGCTTTGGACTTCGGAACAACAGGCAGTGAGCTACGTCCAAAAACTACATTTACAGAAACTGCTAACGAAAAAGGCCGTCATCGACTTGCCGATGCAT
Source organism: Pseudomonadota bacterium (assembly GCA_030775365.1). GTDB lineage: Bacteria > Pseudomonadota > Alphaproteobacteria > UBA9219 > UBA9219 > JALYJG01. The sequence continues at coordinate 11,145 of JALYJG010000030.1, read as the reverse complement.
AAGCATCGGTAGAGCAAAATCATCTCAAATCAAAAATATGGAGGATGCATGAACGAAAACTCCAGCGCCTTCGCTGAGCGTCACTTCACAGTGCAGTCACTCGCACGATACTGGGGGGTCTCGCCAAGCCACATCTACAACCTCATAAATGCGAATGTGCTCCGCCATATGCGGATAGGAAACGCCATTCGTATTCCATCTATTTTTATCAAAGAATTTGAGGAGAACGCATGCCTCTCGACAACGACTTCTACCGTTTGTGGCAACACGACAACGGCACTTGGTACATCACCTGGACAAAAGAGTCGGAAAATGGGCAAAGAACTGAAGGATCCCGACGCATTTCAACGCGGACAAATGACCGCAGAGAAGCAGAACAGTTTCGTGCGCAATTCCTCGCCGGACTGAAAAACCCTTCACCGAAGTCCGAGCCGACAATTGGATATCTTTTGGACAGATACCGTAATGAGCATGGCGTTCAAGTTAGATCACTCGAAACAATCGATTACAGCCTGAAATCATTAAAGCCCTTCTTTGGTGACCTATTTCCCAGCCAAATGACCAATTCTCTATTGAAGGAATATGCCCTCATAAATTCTAAAGAGAAAAAGGTCTCAAACGGTACGATCCTGCGTCGTTTGGGGGTGTTAAAAACCGCACTCAGTTATGCAGAAGGCAATCGTTGGATAGAACGGCAGCCACCGTTCATAATGCCGGTTAAGCAACCGGCACCGCGCGACCTTTGGTACACGCGTGATCAGGTAAATTTGCTGTTAGAGAAGGCCAAAAGTCCTCATTTGCGGCTATTTATAATGCTGGGAGTTGCGACGGCAGCACGCTCGGCTGCGATTCTCGAGTTGAATTGGAGCCAGGTAGATTTTGCCGCAGGCATTATCAACTTCGGTAGAGGGCATGGAAATAAGCGCCGAGCTATCGTGCCGATGAATGTTGACCTTCGTGAAGCTCTTTTTAATGCAAAGGAACTGGCCCAAACAGCGAATGTTATCGAATTTAAAGGAAAGACAGTGCGGTCGATCAAAAAGTCCTTTGCAAAGCTTTGCAAAGAAAACTCGATTGAAGGCAGCCCGCATATACTCAGGCATACTGCGGCCACGTGGTTGGTTATGGATGGGGTCCCGCTGTCAGAAGTCGCACGGCTGTTGGGAGATAGCGAGAGAACGGTTGAGAAAGTTTATGGCAAGCATGCCCCCGACTATTTAAACCGCGCTGTACGTCATTTGAATTTCAAACGAAGTGTTTCAATGCCTGAGCCAAAAGCATGAAATCACGTTGCGCCGTTACAGCTTTAGCGCGGGGGGTGGCTTTTGGGGCCATGGCCGGAAGATGTTGACCGTTTGAAAACGGGTGATGCCGATAACGCATCAAGGTCGTCAACGGGCCGGTCAGGAGCACATTCCCTGAACAAGGCGACTAGACTTAACTCTCGCGGGAAGCTTATCTATACGGGATTAGTTGGGCTCGTTATTCAGTCTGGTACTGAATAGATGGCTGGAGCGGAATAGAGGGCTGAAGCAAGCTGGGGCGGGGACGGTCCAAAGCAGAAATTTTCTTTCCGAGCCGCGAAAGATTAGATGACACTGAAATATACGTGGCTTTCCCTTCGATACGAGTCATGGGGATCTCAACGTTATTTGCGTAGTCCTCAGATGCAGATGTAGTTTGAAACTTATCTGAGGCAACCAGGACCATACCGTCCGAGACCATTGTTATACGACGGAGGTACCTTCTTTTCATATCAGGTGTGCGTACGACCACCAGGTCCCCAACACTTGGAGCCTGGGTTCTGTATGCCCACGTGTCGACCAAAACGCACTCTTTTTCTAAAACCGTGGGCGCCATGTCATCGGAGAGAGAGCGGTAAGTCTCGAACCCCAATTTTGGTATTCCTGTTCCGGATGGCGCGACAAAAATATGGAAGATTGCAAATGTGAACGTAACGAGGAAAAAATACAGAACATAACAATACCACTTCATGTACCAGCGCCGATGTTGGGCCGATTTCCGCGCAATTTGGATCGGGTCAATTACAGAAAATACCGCAAACACAATTGCTCCAATGCATCCAATGGAGTGGCCAATGAACGTTGAGGGTAGCCCGCCGAAGGCTAAGACGACCCAAAAGATGACGAGAGCGAGTAGAGCAGCAAAAAAGCGGTCAGCGCGGCCGACGTATAAATGCCCCCAGCCCATTAAACATAGACTGAGTAGGGCGGTTAACCATGCGTTCCGTTTGATCATTCACGTTAATCCGAGCTATTGATCAGGTAGCGTAAAGCGTTGGTACCGACAGTCAAGGCACGAACTTGGTTAGAACTGAACCTCAAGGAAGCGCAGAATAAAAATATCGTTGAATTGATCGCGAAATTCCGGGTTTGGGCACCCAACGAAGGCTAAACCGCTCTTTCTTGCCCTATATGGTTGCCAAGTTACAATGCCTTGATAAACGAAGAATTGGATTGGGGCCGCTCGTCAGGGAGTATCGTTTGTGACTCATCAACACGCTTTCGAAGTCCTGCTTATGTTATTGAGAATTGTGTCGATCTTTATCGGCGGCCTTCTAATTTTTTGGGAACTCAAAAGCGCAGCAGGGAACTACTTGAGCGGCGAAGAGGGGCGTGACACTTGGGAAAAGCAGGGACCCTATTCTGACATGCGCCCGATATGGAGGGTAGATAGATACCCGCCAAGCGCATTGTTTTTTGGCTTTTTTGTTACCGGCGTTCTCGTGCGTCCAGAGCTATGGGTTTTGATCGGCGTTGCATTAATAGCATCTGCGATCCTGTCTCAGACCGGATATGCGGCTGTAACTCCCATTCTTTTAATTTTGGCGCTCTTCCGTATTGCGCTTTTTCGACTTACGGATTTTGCACCAAACAAGCACACGTTCCTTGTGGGAAATAAAGTCTTTCAGCTTATTGGAGAGATTGGAACTGTAACAAAAAGCGTCACAGCGTCCAGTCAAGGGCTTGTGCGCATGCATAAGCCCATTTTTAAAAATGATGTTATGGACTGTATAGCTGACGAAACGATTCAAGCCGGCGAAGAAGTCAAAGTTTTGGAAGTGGAGTGCGGAATGTTGAAAGTCGCGCGTACTAAGATAAGTGACTAACCCAGTGGGCGGCTATTGGTTCGCAACTCATAATCAAAAAGCCCCGACATGTTAGGAGTAGATTTAGCTCTATTTGTCGTTTGAATCAGAAGCTACTGGTTTTCTACGATAACGATTTTCAATGAACCAGTCATTTTGCCATTCTTCGTAGCCTAAGAGACTTCCTTCCATGCGCTCAAAACCCTCATTCCAACCGGCTTTCGCAACCGTTTCCCATAACAAAATGTAGGCCTTAATGCGCCACTCTTCCTTTGGCGTTGCATAAAGGACCATACGAGTGTCATCACGTCCTGAACTGCTCCGACGTATATGTTCTTGCTTAATAAGAACCCCTTTCGATACATAAGGGTCAAAATAACGTTCCGGAATCACTTCGAAGCCATGATTTGCAGGAAATACATCACAAAATGCGGAGAGCGGTTTGTTGCCTTCCAGCATCATTTTTAATTCTCGATTGGTATGAACTTTATAGGGAAAATCATCGAGCGGAGATCTGTCCCCAAGGCGCAGGAAATTATCATTTAAATCAATTGAGAGATTGAAAAAAGCAGCGAGCCTTTCTGCCTCTTCGCGTTCAGTCTCATCATAACCGATGTCGAAAGACATGCGCCTCTTAGCCCATGCTTCCGCGTCTATTCCTTCAACCAGTTGACACACCGCTTGACGGCTCTCCGCCTCAAGGAAGAATTCGTCGACGATAGAACCCGTTTGTCTACTGATAGCTTCAATAACAAACAGAAACTTGCTGGAATCGGTTGGTTTGATTTGTTCTGAGGACATACCTGAAAATACAACATATTGCCGCCGGTGGGTAGACGCGGCTTCAAGGTCGTCAAAAAAACGTGCCCAGAAAACGAGGTTAATTTATTAAAGTTGTTACCGGGTGCGCTAAGCATTACCTTCTGTAATATGGTTTCTTCAATGCTTAAGCACGGTGACATGAGTCGCTGGCACAAAATTATAGGGATCTCAGGGGCACACCTTCATATCTGATGTGTGCCCTCGACCATTCAACCGCGCTTTGCGTCATTTGAGTTTCAAACGACTTGTGCGGAATCCCGAACCAAAGGCATGAAACCCAACCCGCGTTACAGCTGTAACGCGGAGGCAGCCTGTTGGACAGTGTACGAAGACGCTAACTATTTGATAAAAATGGTGCTGCCGATAGGAATTGAACCTACGACCCCGTCCTTACCAAGGACGTGCTCTACCCCTGAGCTACGGCAGCATCGCGTCAGGCCGGAACTCTTGCCATAGCCTCCCGTCAAGCGCAAGTTATCCGTGTGATTTGCTGCCTTTATCCTTCAAAAACGCAAGGATTATCGATGCTCCGCCCCCTTTTGGTCATGCTGCTGTCTTCAGTTTTAGGCTTGGGGTTTTCTGATCAGGCCTTCGCGGCCGACAGCAGAAAGCCCGTGCCCCCGGCGGACCAGGAGGCCGATCGAGGCCTGTGCCAGGCGCTCACAAAACATGTACCCGATGCCAATGTTGCCTATCAGCCCGGCCTGGACGTCAAGGGCAGAGCTGTGGCACCGGCGGATCTTCCTGGATCGCCGCAAATGCAAACACCTCGTAGTTTCAATATTCCGGTCACTTTAGAGCTGGCCAAGGTTTTGAATCTCGACACGACTGTGCCCCCCTTTGGTCAGCTGGGTCCCACGACAGAAGCGACGGTCGGCACTCTTACCATTGCTGGGGATAAAGTGCTGTTTAATGGGCAGCCGATCTCGGATACCCAGCAGGATAATCTGGCCGTTTTGTGCCTGAAGAAAAACGGCAAATAGATGGAAAACATTTCCTTCGAGCAGTTCGAAGCCGTGGAGCTGCGCGTCGGCACTGTCGTTAAGGCCGAAACGTTTCCAAAGGCGCGAAAGCCAGCCTATAAAATATGGGTGGATTTCGGGCCGGAATTCGGCACAAAGCAAAGCTCGGCGCAGATCACACAGCACTACACCCCTGAAAGCCTTATCGGCAGGCAGGTGGTCGGCTGCCTCAATCTCGGCACCCGGAATATCGGTGGTTTTATATCGGAATTCTTGTGCACGGGCTTTCCGGATCCCTTGGGCGCCATCGTGCTCATCAGCCCGGATAAACCGGTGCCGAATGGCGCCAAGCTCTCTTAATCGCACTCCATTGGCAAAAGCCTGAGGGCTTTGTTATGGTCGGCCTTCTCTTATTTTGACGTTTTCTTTTGGATGGAACATGAACTCCCAGCCTGCCGCGCAGCCCAAAACCCAGAAAAACAAAACCGCTATCTCGCCGACCCGCGCGGAGAATTACGCCCAATGGTATCAGCAGATCGTGCGCGAGGCCGATATGGCCGAAATGTCAGGTGTGCGCGGCTGCATGGTTATTAAGCCCTGGGGCTATGGGGCTTGGGAATTGGTGCAGAGGGATTTGGATAGGCGCTTCAAAGAGACCGGCCATGAAAACGCATATTTTCCGCTTTTCATCCCCTTGAGTTATTTCCAGAAGGAGGCCGAGCACGTCGAAGGCTTCGCTAAGGAAATGGCTGTCGTCACGCATCATCGCCTGAGCATGAAAGACGGGGTGCTGACGCCGGATGGTGAGCTTGAAGAGCCGCTGGTCGTGCGGCCGACTTCCGAGACGGTGATTGGCGAGGCGATGGCGAAATGGATCAAATCCTATCGCGATCTTCCTTTGCTGCTGAACCAGTGGGCAAATGTCGTGCGTTGGGAAATGCGCCCCCGCATTCTATTGCGGACGGCCGAATTTCTCTGGCAGGAGGGGCATACAGCGCATGAAACCTATGAGGAGGCGATGGCCGAGACCCGCCTCGTGCATAAAGTCTATCAGCAATGCGTGGAAGAAGTGCTCGCTCTGCCAGTCATCCCTGGCGAGAAGCCGGCCAATGAGCGTTTTCCAGGGGCGGTTAATAGCTTTACGATCGAGGCGATGATGCAGGATGGCCGCGCCTTGCAGGCCGGCACATCGCATTATCTTGGGCAGAATTTCTCAAAATCCATAGGCATCCAGTTCCAGAGCCGCGCCGGAGCCCTCGAATATGTGCACACGACATCCTGGGGAGCGTCCACCCGTCTTTTAGGCGCGCTCGTTATGGCCCATGCCGATGATGACGGCATGCGCATGCCGCCGCGCGTAGCACCCTGGCAGATCGTGATCGCGCCGATTTTCCGCGAAGACAGCGACCGCCAGCAAATTCTCGATTATTGCGAATCTCTCAAAAAAGAGCTGCAGGCGCAAACCTATGAGGGGCAGGCCGTACGCGTAAAATTGGACACACGCGATATATCGGGCGCCGATAAGAAATGGGAATGGATCAAGAAAGGCGCCCCTGTGCTGCTCGAGATTGGTCCGCGCGATGTGGCCGATAGCAAAGTCTGCGTGATCCGCCGGGATGATTTAAAGGCCGGCAAGCGCTTTCTGGTCCGTGGGGAGTTCGTGCAGACCGTCGCCGCCGAACTCGGCGCCATTCAACAAGGTCTCTTTGACCAGGCGCTGGCTTTCCAAAAGGCCAGAACCGTTACTGATATCACGAAAAAAGGGGCTTTCGATGCCTATTTCTTGAAAGATGCCGATAACAGCTTTGTCGGCGGGCAGGGCTTTGTGCGCGCCAAATGGTCGGGCGAGCCGGCTTCTCTCAAGCTGCTCGATGAGCATGGCGTTACAGTACGCTGTATCCCGTTCGATCAGGATGGCCGCACAGGCACTTGCGTTCTGACAGGGGTGCCGGCGACGCAGGATGTCATTTTTGCGCGAGCCTACTGATGATTTTCTCTCCCTTCGAGCGCATGGTGGCGATGCGGTATCTGCGGGCGCGGCGCCAGGAAGGGTTCATTTCTGTCATCGGCTGGTTCTCCTTGATCGGAATAGCCCTCGGCGTCGCCACTCTTATCATCGTCATGTCGGTCATGAATGGCTTTCGGCATGATCTTTTTCAGCGCGTGCTCGGTGTTAATGGCCATCTAAATGTTTTCGCATCGCAAGGGCCCATCGCCGATTACGAGCCCTTGCTCGAGCGTATCAAACAAATCCCTGATGTCGTCGATGTGGCGCCGACGATCGAGGCGCAGGCGCTCGTCACGACGAACGGCACAGCCTCCGGCTATGTGCGCGGCGTATTGCCGGAGGCCCTCGCGCGTCGCGATTCGATCGCCAAGCATATTGTTGTGGGCTCGCTCGCCGATTTTAAAGACAGCAATATCGTGATCGGTATTCGCATGGCGCAGCGATTGAACGTCTCTGTTGGCGATACGTTGACGCTCATCTCCCCCATCAGCAAAAGCACTGTCTTTGGGTCTGCGCCGCGTATGCGCAGCTATAAGATCGCGGCCATTTTCAATGTCGGTATGCTCGAATACGATAATAATTTCATCTTCATGCCTCTGACAGCGGCCGAAGTTTTCTTTCTGACGGGTAAGGGCGTCTCCTCGCTCGAGATTTTTGCGCGCGATGCGCAGCATTTACAGCGCGTGCGCGCCGATATCGTCGAAGCTATCGGCAATCGCGGCTACCGGCTTCTCGATTGGCAGCAAAATAATTCGAGCTTTGTCGCGGCCCTCCAGGTCGAGCGCAACGTCATGTTTCTGATCCTGAGCCTTATGATCGCTATCGCAGCTCTGAATATCATTTCGAGCCTGATTATGCTTGTGAAGGATAAGGGGCAGGACATCGCCATTTTGCGCACGATGGGGGCAACGCGCGGCATGGTCATGCGGATCTTTTTCCTGAATGGCGCCAGCATCGGCATTGTCGGCACTTTTGCGGGCTTTCTCTTAGGTATTCTGATCGCTCACCATATCGAGGAGGTGCGGCAGATCTTGCAGTATCTGACGAAGACGGACCCTTTCTCGCCGGAAGTCTATTTCCTGACCCGCATGCCTTCGGTCGTCGATCCGGCCGAAGTTCTGCAAGTCGTCCTGATGGCTTTGGGTCTTTCCTTCCTTGCGACTTTGTATCCGTCCTGGCGCGCGGCCAAGCTCGATCCTGTCGAGGCTTTGCGCTATGAATAAGACAGTTCTTGAGCTCATCGATGTGCGCCGGACGTTTAAGCAATCGGCCGAGCCCTTGCATATTCTGCGAGGCTGCTCCCTCAAAATCGGCGCCGGCGAGCTCGTGGCGCTGATCGGGCCCTCAGGCTCCGGCAAGTCAACCTTCCTCCATGCGGCAGGCCTGCTCGAGCGGCCGGACTCAGGATCGATTATGATCGGCGGGCAGGAGGCAAGCCGGCTTGGCGATGATGAGCGCACGAAACTGCGCCGCACATCCATAGGCTTTGTCTATCAGGCGCATCATCTGCTGCAGGAATTCTCAGCTTGTGAAAACATTATGCTGCCGCAAATGGTCAATGGAGTTTCCCGAAGCGCGGCGGAGAAGCGCGCGCGGGAATTGCTCGATCTTGTCGGCCTCTTGCCGCGCGCCGATCATAGGCCAGCGCGTCTCTCGGGTGGTGAGCAGCAGCGTGTCGCGCTCGTCCGGGCTCTAGCCAATAATCCACCCCTCATGATTGCCGATGAGCCAACAGGCAATCTCGATCCGCAGACATCGGCGCAAGTGTTCGAGGTTTTACAAAATCTCGTGCGAACGCGAAATCTCGCGCTTTTAATGGCCACGCATAATCATGAGCTGGCCCGCCGCATGAGCCGGGTCGTCGAAATCAAAGAAGGCCTGGTCGTCGAGGCTTGATGGGGTTAGCCCCGCAAGGCTTCGGCGAGCTTCCTTGCCTTGTCTAAATGTTTGCTGACCAAAGGCTTAGCCATGGCTTCAGGCGAGGGCAGTTTCTTTTGCGCCTGGGCTTCCGACGGTTTGACGACGACAGGGCGCTTATAAAGGCTTACAGGACCCACAGGCGTAGGCACAGCGCTCGCTACCTTAGCCAGCCGCTCGGGTCGCGCGCTTTGGATCTCGGCGATGAGGGTGCCGGATTCGTAGAGAATTTTTTGGATCTCGTCGACCGAGACAGACATGTCATATTTTGTGCCGTTTTTCATGAAAATGCGCGAACGCGTTTCCTCGACATAACGACCGGCGGGGCCAGAGAAGGGTTCAACGACATCGATATCGTTGGCATTGATAATGCGGTTCTTCAGTAATCCGTTCGAGATATATCTGATCTTCAAAAACGCCGCCATTTTTTCACCCCCACTGAACTGAAAACAATGCTGCATTCATATAGCATATTCCGGCATCGAAAGGAGCGCGGAAAAGGGCAAGAAATGCTTGCGAAAAAATCGGGTGCTAAAACAATTTGTTACGAGCGATTTATGGTTAATATTTGGGGAAGCGCGGCATCTTTGGCGCGCATTTCCCTATATATAATGAAAAGCCCGCAGCCGGCGACGACTGTGGCACCAGCCACGAGTCGCGCTTCGGGCACATGACCCCACAACAGATAGCCAGCCAGTGAGCCCCAGATGATCTGCGTGTACTGAAACGGCGCCACAAGCGCTACAGGACAACGGTGGAAGGCCGTCATAAGGCAAATCGTCGAAATCCCCGCGAGAGTGCCCGAAAGCATGAGATGTAAAAAATCGCCTGCATTCAAAGGCGGACCTCCTCGAACGAGAAACGCGAGGCCGGCGATAGCCACGCAAGCGAGATAGCCGTAAAATGTGAAAGCGACACTGCTTTCGCCGCGCCGCATGCGGCGTATCACGGTGACGGACAAGGCGTAGCAAAAGACGCTGGCGAGAGCTGCAATGCGACCCTTTGTGCTTCCCGCACTATCAAGGGCGCTCAGCGAAGGGGTCACGACGATAAGAATACCGGCAAAGCCCCCCAAGATCGCCAGACATCGACTGCGATCGATTTTTTCCCCAAGCCAGAAAGCCGAAAGAGCCGTCGCGATCAAGGGTCCTGCGAAGACGATCGCATAGTAATCTGTCAGCGGCAGGCGGGAATAAGCGTAGATGGCCGCGAAAGCGGACATGACCGACAAACAGCCGCGGGCCAAGTGACGAAAGGGATGCGCTGTCTTGAGCCGCGTGACACCGCCCGTCATCATCGCCCAGAGCACAACGGGGATGAGTGCAAGCGCGCCATTGACGAATAAAATCTGGTGGGCTGGATGGTGCTCGGCCATCAGTTTGAATATCGTATCCACTGTGGTCATCAGCGCGAAAGCAACGGCGCCCATGGCCATGCCCCAGAGGGAGTTATGCTCGGTATGTGAAGTGGCCTGCGCTGCGGACATGCGTAAGACAACAACGGAATTGGTGAAAGGCCAGTTAATGGGGCAAAGAGCTGTCCCCCAGTCCGGTGCCTTGGCCTGTGGCATCCGCGCCGCGGACGCTGGTGTTATGCGGCGGCGCAAGGGCTCTCGGGTTGGCGCGGGTTGCGGAATGGCTGTGCGTTTGCCATAAAAGCGGCCAGGCAAGTGCTCGTCTCAGCCAAAAGGTCATCTAAGCAGGTCCGTCTGAAGCTAAGTATACGTCCGAGGATCAAGCGTGTTCGAAGAGATCGGTGTTTTTTATCGCGGGCTTATGATAGGCCTGATGATCGCGGCGCCGGTTGGGCCGATCGGCTTGCTATGTATCCGGCGCACGCTGCAAAAAGGCACATGGATCGGCTTTGCCACTGGCTTCGGCGCCGCTTGCGCCGACACGATTTTCGGCGGCGTAGCCGCCCTTGGTGTGGCGGCCATTCTCGAATTCATGCGGCATTACGATTTTTTCATCCGTGTTCTCGGCGGCGCCATCCTGTGTTTTTTCGCCTGGCATACCTGGCAGGAGAAGCCGCGGCCGCCCAAAACCATTACATTGCCGGGGTTGCTGAACGCGCCGAAACCAGTGGATGCGAGTTTCCTGAGTGCCGTGAAGGCGCTTTTGAGCGGTTTTATTATAACCATGACGAACCCTTTGACGATGTTCGGAACGCTCGCTGTGGTTGCGACCTTTGGCCATCTGCAGACACGGCTTGACGCCATGACGGTCGTCGCGGGCATTTTTACGGGCTCCACTTTATGGTGGATATTGCTCTCTGGCGGCGTTGCTTTAGTGCGCAATCACTTTACGGAATCGCGCGTCACTATGATT
>JALYJG010000029.1:1378-13292 GCA_030775365.1 Pseudomonadota bacterium | reverse complement strand
CTCATATTCCAGAGTGACCGTCGTCATCGTGGACTCGCCGCTTTTGCCGTTGAAAAACCCGCGTCGAAGTCCGATCACTTTTACGCTTAAGGGCGCAGCGTCCGGGAAAACCGCGGCAACCTTTTCGAGATTGGTGTGAAGCTGGGCGTCCTTCCAAACCGGATCCGTTTTATCTTCGAGCGGGCCCAGCTCATGGGCTTGTTCAAGAGCGAGATATTTTTTTGCCGTGTCAACTTGGCTCGCGTAGCGGAGGGTGAGCTCATCAAGCAGTTTGTCGGAGATAGCGTTATCGCAACCGAGCAACACAAAAACCGCTAACACGACCAGGCCCAACTTCCGCCCCATACCCCACCTGTCTCTCTTTATTCAAGTTTTTCGCCAACCTTGGCGCCCCAAAAATCCCCTCTGGGCAGGTAACCTTTGATACCGTTAATTCTGAGCTTGCACCAGTCTTTGCTGCAGGAGACGAGCTGCCCCACGACACCGGCCTGCACATGGGCCACCACAGCCGCTTTCGGATCGGCATCGTCCAGCAGATCGTGAGGGGCCGTCACTATAACGCTGCGCTTGCCCGAAAGCGCGCTTTCATGAACCCAGCCTTCGGCGCCATCCGGATCGCGCACGCGGCGCCAAACCTCGTATTCTGAAATCACTTCGACCGGCAAGCCTTGCCGCTTGAACACCCATTCAATCGGGTAGCGTGTGCCGGGCCCCGTACGCATATTGACCTCATCGCTTCGCAGCGAGGCAAAACGCGGGACAGGCAGACCGGACGGCGTCTTGCTTTGATTGGTGTCCGCCTCATCGACGGCAGCGCAAGCGATATGGCACGGGGCGAGCAGCAGAAGGGCAAGGCCAGTCCAAGACAACAATTTTGTTTTCATGTTCGTTCCTCGATATCGCCTTGCGCCTGAGCCTCCGCAAAATCTTTAGCGAAAGCGTCAAGACGGGCTTCGTCAATCGCCTGGCGCAAGCCGCGCATCAGGTCCTGATAATAGTGCAAATTGTGCCCGGTCAGCAGCATAGGCCCTAGCATTTCCCCGGCCCGAAACAAATGATGAATATAGGCGCGCGAATGATTGCGGCAGGCGACGCAGAGGCAGTTTTCATCGATCGGGCGGTCATCGGCTTGATGGCGGGCATTGCGCATATTGACTGTGCCGCGTCGCGTTATGGCCTGGCCGGTGCGGCCTGAGCGCGTCGGGATTACGCAATCGAACATGTCGATACCGCGCCGGACGGCGCCGACGATATCGTCCGGCCAGCCAACCCCCATCAAATAGCGCGGCTTGTCTTCGGGCAAATGCGGCACGGTGGCTTCCAGAATGCGGAACATCTCGTCCTGCCCTTCACCGACCGACAAGCCGCCGATACTGTAACCGTCGAAACCGATCTGCTGCAACGCATCGGCCGATTCCCGCCGCAGATCCTCGAACATGCTGCCCTGATTGATACCAAACAAAGCGTAGCCGGTCCGGGGCTCGAAGGCTTCCTTGCAGCGCTTAGCCCAGCGCATCGACATGCGCATCGATAGCGATGCCTGCTCATGGGTCGCCGGGTGGGGCGTGCATTCGTCAAAACACATGGTGATGTTGGAATCGAGATCAAACTGGATTTTTATCGAACGTTCGGGCGTCAACTCGTGCTTCGATCCATCGAGATGGGAGCGGAAGACGACGCCCTGTTCGGATATATCCCTTAAGGCCGAAAGGGACATGACTTGATAGCCGCCCGAATCCGTCAGAAGAGGTCCCTGCCAGCCCATGAAGCTGTGCAGCCCGCCAAGCGCGGCTATGCGCTCCGAGCCAGGCCGCAACATCAGATGATAGGTGTTGCAGATCACAAGCTCCGCACCGGCGGCCCGTACGGCCTCAAAAGGCATCGCTTTGACCGTGGCGGCGGTCGCGGTCGCCATAAAACAGGGCGTCTCAAACGTGCCGTGGGCTGTCGTCACGCGGCCACGCCGCGCGCCACGGTCTTTTGATAACTGATCGAAACAAAAAACAGACTTCTCGCTCATTGCACCGCTTCCGCCAGCGTCTTTTCAAGAAGCCCGGTACATAGCGTCAATTGCTCGCGGCTGACAAATTCGTCCGCCTTATGCGCCTGATCGATTTCACCCGGGCCGCAGATGACGACATGGGCGCCAAGCTTCTGGAAGAAGCCGCCCTCTGTGCCAAAGGATACGGCTTCGGTCTCGATCCGGCCCGTCAGGCGCTTCAAAAGGTCCGTGCCCGGATTGGAAGTTGTGGGCATCAAGGGTGGGATGTTGAAGCAGGTGCAGGTCGCAAGCCCGGCCTTTGGTGCAAAGGCGCGGAAACGGGGATGGATTTGTCGGACAGCAGCGCTTTCGATCTCGGCGAGCGTGGCGTCGAAGTCCTCGCCGGGATGCGCACGCATTTGCCAGAGAAAGCGGCAATGCTCGGCGATGATGTTTTCGGCCGTGCCACCTTCAATAATGCCGGCATTAAAGGTCGTGTAAGGCGGATCGAAGCGGGAGGCAGGAAAAGGCTGGCTTTTACGGCTGGCAGCTGTTTGTTGCAGGATCGTCGCAAATTCAACGGCGAGGTCGATGGCGTTGAGCCCCTTGTCGGGTTGGCCCGAATGTCCGGGCACGCCGGTAATTTTTGTCTCGAAGGCGGCCACCCCCTTATGGGAGTCGATAAGACGGAGGCCGGTCGGCTCGCCGATCCATACCCAGGAGGGGCGGATGCCTTGCTGGCGCAAATAATCCGTGAGCCTTAAGGCGCCGCACATATCCGTTTCTTCATCATGTGTGAGTGCCAGATGAACCGGGTGCTTTAACGGCCGCTTGGCAAAACCGGTCATAACGGACAAGGCACAAGCGATAAACGCTTTCATATCGCAAGCGCCGCGCCCAAAGAAACGATCCTCGCGCTCGGCCAGCGTGAAGGGATCGCTGCTCCAGTTCTGCCCGTCGACAGGCACGACGTCACTATGCCCGGAAAGCACAAGGCCGGGCCGGTCTTGCGGGCCGATCGTGGCCCATAAGCAGGCCTTGGCTCCATCGGCGGCAGGAATGATTCTGCTCGCGATACCGAACCCGTCGAGATAGTCGCGAACGAAGTCGATGCAGGGCCGGTTGGAGCGGTGCGACGTCGTATCGAAGCCCACCAAACGGGCCAAAAGGGTCTCTGGATTGAGCATGACCTATTCTGCCATGCTCCGGCGGTCCTGTCTGCATCTGTGCGTAACTTTCGTGTTACGCAACAAGCGTTGTCAGATGACGTGTGGCTAATGTCAGCATAGCGATATCCACAACAGGTGCGCTGCGCCACTCCTTCATAAGCGTGTCATGCTTTTCGATGGCGGCTGCGCGGCGCTCCATCCATTCCGCCAAGGCTTTGTCCTGCGTCTTGTTTTTCGAATCGGCTGACCGCCGGGCCAGAGCCGCTGTCAGACGTTTCTGAGTGAGCGCCAAATCGGACAGAATGAGTGCAGCGGCTTCCCGCTGCCAGGGAGTTTGGGCCACGATGTTATGCGCCTGCTCGGCCAGCCAGTCGAAACCTAGCCGCTCGCCAAGACCAAAAAAGAGGCCAGCCAGGGTAGCAATTTGACCGCTCTTCGGCGCCAGTCTTGCCAGATCAAGCGCTGGCACGAGGGCCGCCATTCTGGCAATGCGGCGAGCCAGTGCCGCGGGCACGCCTTGCGCCACCAAATCCTGCTGTGGCGTCTTGTAACGGGCGGTAATGGCAGCCGGACTTTTTTCGAGCCAGGCCGCAAGACTTTCGACGCTCTTGCGATAAAGGGCGACGACGGGCTCGAGTTTGGCGCCGCGCTCAATCTCGCGCAGGAACCATTGCACGGCATCCACGAGGATGAGACGCAGCGTATGGTGCATGTGGGTCTGAACAGCCGCGGGCACGCGGTTATCGAGCGCCTCGATCGCCTTCCAAAGGGTCGGCATGTCGAAGGAATCGCGGGCCATGAGGTAGGCCCGCGTCACGGCGGCTATATCCTTGCCTGTGCGCTCGGCGATCACGACGATGAAGGCTAAGCCGCTGTAATTCACGGCATTATTCGTTACCGAAGTGGCGATGATCTCGCGGCTCAATTGGTGCTTGCGAATATCGGCCGGATATTTTTTCTGCAAAGCCTCGGGGAAATAATTCGTGAGCTCGCTTTGCAGATAGACGTCGTCCGGAAGATCTGAGGCTATAAGCTGCTGGTAGATCCACAGCTTGGCATAGGCCAGCAACACGGCCATTTCCGGACGCGTGAGACCCTTGCCCAGGCGCTGGCGTTCGGCCAGTTCGGTGCTGCTCGGCAGGAATTCGATTTCCCGGTTCAGAAGTCCCGATTTCTCGAGCATCGCTATCGTGCGAATGTGCAAAGGCAACACCTCAGCCGCATGTGCCTCTGAGACCGACAAGGTCTGGGTCTGCAAATAGTTATCGCGCAAGACCAGATCGGCAACGTTGTCGGTCATGCTGTGCAGTAGTTTGTTGCGTGCCTCGATCGTCAAATCGCCGCGATCGACGATCTTGCGCAGCAGGATCTTGATGTTGACTTCATGGTCGGACGTGTCGACGCCGGCTGAATTATCGATCGCGTCGGTATTGATGCGCCCACCCTTGAGCGCATATTCGATGCGTCCGCGCTGCGTGACGCCGAGATTGGCGCCTTCGCCGATGATCTTTGCCCGGACATCGGCAGCATCGATGCGCAGCGGTTCGCTGGCGCGGTCGCCGATCTCCTCATGCGTCTCGTGACTGGATTTGATAAAGGTGCCGATGCCGCCGAAGAAAAGCATCTCGACCTCGGTTTTCAGCATGGCTTGAATGAGGTCCGCCGGGCTGAGCGTATCAGCCGTAACGCGATAGGCGCGTTTCATTTCGGTCGTCAGCCGGATGGCTTTTTCGGAGCGCGCGAATACGCCGCCACCTTTGGATATTCTCTTGGCATCATAGTCCTGCCAGCTGCTGCGCGGCAGTTTGAAAAGGCGCTGGCGCTCGGCGAAGCTGGTCGCGGCATCCGGATCAGGATCGCAGAAAATATGGCGATGGTCGAACGCGCCGAGAAGGCGAATGTGTTTTGACAGCAGCATGCCGTTGCCGAACACGTCCCCAGACATGTCGCCGACACCGATGCAGGTGAAATCCGTCGTTTGGATGTCCTTGCCGATTTCGCGGAAATGTCGTTTGACGGCCTCCCATAACCCGCGCGAGGTAATGCTCATTTCCTTATGGTCATAACCGGCCGAGCCGCCGGAAGCGAACGCGTCGTCGAGCCAGAAGCCATATTCTTGCGAGATGCCGTTGGCGATATCGGAGAATTTCGCCGTTCCCTTGTCGGCAGCTACGACCAGATAGGCGTCATCGCCATCATGACGCACGACATGGCGGGGTGGGACGATCTTGCCGCCGACCCGGTTGTCGGTGATGTCCAAAAGCCCTTGGATCATGAGGCGGTAGCAGGCGATGCCTTCCGCCTGAAATTTGTCGGCTTCGGCCGGCGGCTTCTTGACGATGAACCCGCCTTTGGACCCCACGGGCACGATGACCGTGTTCTTGACCATTTGCGCCTTCATCAGACCAAGGATTTCATTGCGAAAATCCTCGCGGCGGTCGGACCAGCGTATACCGCCGCGCGCGACTTTGCCGCCGCGCAAGTGAACCGCTTCGGTGCGGGGGCTGTAAACGAATATCTCAAACAGCGGCTTCGGCAGCGGCATGAATTCGACTGCGCGGCTGTCGAACTTGATGGAGACGTAGGGCTTGACCCCGCCCGCGGCGGTGGGCTGGAAAAAATTCGTGCGCAGCGAGCTCTGTACTAGATTGAGGTAGCGCCGAATGATACGGTCTTCTTCCAAAACGCTGACGCCCGTCAGGCCTTCGCCGATTTTGGTTTCAATCTCCTTGCATCGCGTCGGGCGGGCGCCCTTCAGATCCGGGTTGTGGCGGGCGAAAAACAGCGCGTAAATCTGCTGGGCGATCTGGGGGTGAGCCAAGAAAGCGCCGGCCATCATCTCGTGGCTATAGGGAATGCGCAGCTGACGCAAGTAACGCGCAAAGGCGCGCATCAGGACTATTTCGCGCCACGCCATGCCGGCCCGCAGCGTCAGAGCGTTGAAGGCGTCATTTTCGACTTCCCCCGTCCAGACTTTAGCGAAAGCGTCTTCAAACAGGGGTTTGATGTGGCGAAATTCTGCGACCATCGGCCATGCCGGCCGGCCGACGCATTCGTGGATAAAGACGGATTTGCCAGCATCGCGGGGCTTCACCTCATAAGGTCCGCCCATATAATCGACTTTGAGACCCATATTTTCGATCAGAGGCAGGGCCTCGGAAAGGGCGATCGGGCGATCGGGCTGGAAAAGCGTCAAATGTAAAACGCCGTCCGCTTCGGGCGGGGACAGCGTAGCTATTAGACGCGGGGTTGCCAGCTTGCTGCCGCGCTCGAGCTGCTGAATATCCTGCATAGCTCCGTTGGGAGAGACCACGTCGCGGTAAGACACAGGAAAAGCCTCGCCATAACGGCGCAAAAGCGCGAGCGCCATGCCTTCGCCGTATTCCTGAATGAGGCAATCGCGTAAACGGTCCGTCCAGTTGCGGCACATCTCGCGCAAAGTGTTTTCGAGTTTGGCGACATCGGGCTGCGGCGAATCTGGCCCCAGCAGCCGTATCGTGGCAAAAGCGCGCGCTAAAAGACTGTCGTCGATGCGCACGTTCCAGTCTTGCGCTTTGCCGTGAAAGGTCTGTTCCAGAACGGTCTGAAAACGTCCGCGCAGGCTGGAATCGTAACGATCGCGCGGCACATAGATCAGGCACGTCACGAAGCGCTCGAAGGGATCTCGCCGCACGAACAGAGCGACCCGAGCCCGCTCCTGCAATTGCAGGATGCCGAGGCTGTTGCGCCGCAATTCCTCCTCGGTGATCTGAAACAGCTCATCATGCGGGTAGTTGTTCATGATGTGCACGAGGGCGCGGTTCGCATGGCCGTCGGTGCGGAAATTGACATCCTTAAGTACGCGCTCGATCTTGCGGCGCAGGAAGGGGATATCCGGCGGATTCTGGGAGTAGGACTGCGATGTGAACAAACCGACGAAGAGGCGCTCGCCGATGACATCTCCGGCCTCGTTGAAGCGGCGGATAAATATGGCGTCGAGTGGCACGGGTCGATGCACCCGCGAATGGGCGTTGGTTTTGGTCACGACAAGTAGGTGGTGCTGGCGCACATATTCTTGCAAGGTCGAACTGCGTTTAGTGTCCATGTCGCGCAAGCCGCCGAACATCCGCACTTCCTTATCGCGCAGGATGCCAAGGCCGCTATCGGCGAGCACCGTGATTTTCGTCAGTTTTCCGCCTTCCTGCGCGAGGTCGATGTCGCGGTATCCGAGATAGGTGAAATTGTTGTCATCCATCCAGCGCATGAAAGCGCGTGCTTCCTCGGTGTTTTCCGCGGCTTCTTCCTGAAGCTTTGAAGCTGCTGCCTGCGCGATCGCTTCGGCCATGCGCAGGCGCATTTTTGGCCAGTCCTCGACCGCCGCGCGCACATCCGACAAAATGCCCCGCAATTCCGTCTCAATGTCTTTGAGGAGCGCGGGATCCAGACATTGATCGATCTCGATATGCATGAAGGATTCGACATAGACGCCGCCGCTGCCCGTGGCCGCGCTCGCCGTTCCCGGCAAAAAGTGTTGCAGCGCCCCTGCGGCATCCCGTTTGATCTGCAGCACGGGATGAATAACGAGGTGAACCGTGAGGCCGCGTTTTTGCAGCGCGCTTGTGACGGAATCGACGAGAAAAGGCATGTCATCGTTGACCATCTCGATGACCGTATGGTCGACCGTCCAGCCATGGGTCTCAGGCGAGGGATTAAACAGACGCAAATTCAGGACGCCCGGACGGCGCTGCTTGGCTAGTCCCCAGATCGAGCCGGCGATGCGCGCCCTTTCGCTGTTATCAAAGGCGGCCAGGTCGGCCGTCATGACATTGGCATACAAGGCGTCGGTGAATTCGGCGGGCGGCGTTACAAAAGGCGCGGACCGGCCGGCGCGGATATTCTCGTTGGATGCCACTTTTTTCTTTTTTGGCGTGTTTTCCGCCATGTGTTTTTGCCCCGCCCCCAATGGATCTCGAAGCTGCGGAGCCTAGACCTGTGGCGTTTGGAGGTCAATAAAACCCTTGAAAAATCTGGGTTTATGCTGCATCGCGAGTGAGCGGGCGCAAAAAAAATCCTGCGGTGGCGCCAGCCGCCCGCAGGATTTGATGGCACGCCTTCGAAAGGATTATTTCGAGGGCATTGCAATATGTTCCGGCGCCGTCGCCATGGGTGCTGCGGCATCGGTCTTCGGCGGGGTCACAGTGATGCCCAGCTTCTTCAGGCGTTCGATGATTGCTTGCGCATTCTTGTCCCCTTGATCGGCGAGCTTGAGGGTGCCCACGGCCAGCGCATCGAGCTGCGCCTGCAAACGTCGTGTATCCTCGAGGGGTTTATCTTGCTGCGCCTTGACCTGATGCAGTGTGGTCCGATCTCTGAACACTTGCGTCGTTTGAAAGGCTGTGCCGAGAAATACGACCAGAGCCACGAGACTTAAGGGAAGAAGGATCTGCGATGCTGTAAAAGCGCTGTTGTTTTTGACGGACATGGAGGCCTCTCCCTATTATTGCGGCTGTTGATCCGACGACGGGTCGGATGATTTCTTCTTCGATTCCTTGCCCTCTTCGGTCTTGCCGGCGGGGGCAATCGTGATGCCTTGGGCGGCGAGAAGGCCGCGCGCTTCGGTATCGCTGTTCTTGACAGCTATTTCCGCCAGGGCCTGCACGAGACCCTTGTTCACCTGGTTAAGGGTTACCCCGCTATTGATGGCTGCCTGGCGCTGGCTGATCTCTTCCTGCAAATGGCGGTTGCCATTGATTAGCGACATATTGATGACAAGCAGCACCAAGGCAACGGCGCCGAGTGCGATGGATGCCCAATAGGTAGTTTTCTCATCCATGGAATGAACCTCTCTGATCGAACGGAAGAAGGGGAAGAAACGGGATGCGCAGCTTAAGCGCAGCGATTCAGAGGTATCATGCATCCAGCTGATTCGCAACGCGGGCAAGGATGAATCGGGGTGTCCGAGGCTTTGAAACTACTGCAGGACAGCTTCAATGGCGGGCAGGCCCGAGACCCAGCTCTCGAAGATGCGCGCATAGGCCGCGCATAGGCGAGTGACCCAAACCTGGTGCGTCGGCAGGTCGCGCTCAATGATTGCAGCAGCGAAATGTTGGCTGACAGGAAGGCGTGTAACGTCCTGTCGGGCTTCAGCCAGCAAATTGGCCTTGTCGAGAAATTCACTTGCCGGCATCGCGTGCTTTTCCGCAATGTTCGAGGCCAGGACGCCAATTTCGTCCGGCGTCAATTTCAAGAGATAGGCGGGGTGGTCGACCGGCAGGGCCAGGCGCCGCGCGGCTTCGTGGTTCGCTCTGTCAATGACATCCGACGTGTCGAAGGCCGCCGGCACCGAATAGGTCAATCCCAGATAACTTATATATTCGAGACCGCTCGCGAAGCCGCCGATCGCCAAAAGGTCGGCCATGACCCGGGCAACGCGCGTGGATCCCGTCGCCTGGGCAACGAAAAGTGTAGCTTCGGCATCAACGCGCGCGCGATGCTGGTAAAGTCCAAAAAGTTCGGCCAAGGGCGAGGGGAGGTCGGTTCGGGCCGTCAAAAAATCCCGGCTCACATGGCTCTCTGTGCCGCGATGATTACGCCGAAAATGGTCGATTTCAGCCGCCGTGAGAGGCAGAGCGGCCCCGGCAGCGATGAGGTCGTTAACGGAATGCCCACAGAGGCTGCCAATGGTTTGCCAGTCATCCAAAAGCGGGGAGCCGCTGGCTTCGCCGACAGAGACCTTGTGTCGGCGATCAAAGGATGTCGTCAGCAGATCAAAGGACAGATCCGAACGTGAAAAGCGGTTCAGCCATTCCAGAACCTTTTGATTAGGTTCCCGGCCGATGACCAGGGGTTCGTCGTTATTAGCGGCTTGGGGCAAGAAACTCATGGAGTCTCCGTTTCGAATCGGCCGGTGGGAAGGAGAAAGGCTGGTGGCTGGTTGTGTGTCAGAATCCTGAGAAGGAACTGCGTTTCTTAGGCGGGAACTTGGTTTGATTTGTCTGTTGCGGGCTCGGCAAGGCGATGAAAGTATTGAAGTGATTCACTTTTCCCCAAAAACCTTCGGGGGAATCTCAATGACTTAGGTATGATTCTTATCACAGCGAATTAGTTGCAGTTAAGGAAAATTTTACACAAATGAATCAAAATTAAGGAACCACGATGTATTTCGATCATACTGTGTCAAACGAGCCACAGGATTGCTTCCCTCATCAAGCGACTTTATTGAGAAACGATCCGCCCTGGCCGATCCTGGCTCCCCGATCTTTCCGAAAAGCCGCTTTATGATCCCATATACACCGCCGCTGGCCGATATGCGTTTTGTTCTCAGCCGGCTGGTTGGCTTAGAGCGTCTGGCAGCCCTTCCCGGCCATGAGAGCTTGAACGGCGAGCTCGTGGACGCCGTGCTCGAAGAGGCGGCTAAGATTGCGGCCGAACAGTTTGCCCCCCTTAACCGCTCGGGCGACCTCGATGGCGCGAGATTGGAAAGTGGCAAAGTGAGGCTCCCGGAAGGGTTTCGGGCCGCTTATAAGGCCTTCGCCGACGGGGGCTGGAACGGGTTGCCCGTCGCTACCGAGCTTGGCGGGCAAGGGCTTCCCTGGTCCCTCTCGATGCCTGTCCAGGAGATGCTGCAATCGGCCAATGTAAGCCTTAGCCTTTGTGGGCTGCTTACCCAAGGTGCGATAGAGGCGCTGGCCGCGCATGGCAGCGACGAGCTCAAACGGAGATTTCTGCCAAAACTCGTGAGCGGGGAATGGACAGGCACGATGAACCTGACCGAACCACAAGCGGGCTCTGACGTGGGTGCCGTGCGCTGCAGAGCCAGTCCCGCCGATGATCCGCTTTGGGGCGACCACTACCGTATCACCGGGCAGAAGATTTTTATCAGCTATGGCGATCACGATCTGACGGACAACATCCTTCACCTCGTGCTCGCGCGCCTGCCCGATGCGCCCGAAGGGACAAAAGGCTTGTCGCTTTTTCTCGTGCCGAAGATCCTTGTTAAGGCGGATGGCACGATGGGTACGCCAAATGACGTAAGGACTGTCTCGATCGAGCATAAACTTGGTCTCCATGGCAGCCCCACTTGCGTGATGGCCTATGGCGATGGCGGGGGCGCGGTCGGGTATCTCGTAGGCGCCGAACACGGTGGCATGGCGGCCATGTTCACGATGATGAATAATGCGCGCGTCGGTGTCGGTCTGCAGGGGCTGGCGGTTATGGAACGCGCCTACCAGCAAGCCGTTGAGATCGCTAAAAATCGCATTCAGGGCAGGGAACTGAATAAGCCCAAAGGCTCCAGCGTGGCTATTATCCGACATCCGGATGTGCGCCGGATGCTGCTGGGCATGAAGGCCTCGATTGAAGCGGCGCGCGCCCTTGCCTATATGTGCGCGTTTTCGACCGACGTTGAAAAGTGCACGGCTGACGCTAAGCAGCGCGAGGCCGCCGCGGCAAGGGCCGATCTTCTGACCCCAGTTGTGAAGGCCTGGTTGACCGACCTTGCCAACGAGGTGACCTCGACGGCCGTTCAGGTCGCCGGCGGCATGGGATATATCGAAGAGACTGGCCTTGCCCAGCATATGCGTGACGCGCGGGTCTTTGCCATTTATGAAGGCACGAACGGGATCCAGTCCAACGATCTCGTGTTCCGCAAGATAGCCCGTGATGGGGGGGCCGCTTTTGGCGCGCTCATCGACGAAATGGTACGCTTTTTGCCCGGTCTTGCGGGATTGCCGGGCGATGACGGTGCTGTGATGCACAAACATTTTTCCCGGGCGGTCATGAACTT
>JALYJG010000029.1:0-1368 GCA_030775365.1 Pseudomonadota bacterium | reverse complement strand
CGAGTGGATCACCAAAATGGCCAAGCAAGATCCCCTAACCGCGGCCGCCAGCGCCGTCCCCTTTTTACGGCTGATGGGGAATGTTGCGGGCGGCTATTATCTTCTCAACTCGGCCGCGATCGCGCAGCGCGAAATGGCAGGGCGCACGGGCGATCCAGCATTCTTCAGTAATAAAGTGATCATAGCGCGCTTTTATGCCGAACATGTTTTACCGAGCTCAGCTGGCCTTGCGATCACCGTCATGGAGGGCTCATCCGTCACGCTCGCGGCGCATGAGGGGGTCTTTTAAGTCCCAAGGCCTGAAAGGCTGCAGCGAAAACTCTTTCAACGGCATAACTCAGTTTGGGTTCATCCTTTTTGTGTTTCGGCGTCTGACCATAAACCCAACCCTTTTAGGGTCCTTTGCCGTGCTGGTCTGGGCGCTGGCCCTTCCTGTCGCGCGGTCGATCGAGACCGAGATCGGTGTGCTGGCCTATATAGGATCACTGTTCGGTGCGACCGCGGGATTGGGCTTTTTGGCTCACCGGTTGCGCGGAGAGCCCCTGGTGCCGCGCGGGGTCTTGCGCAACCAATTGTTCTATGCGCGGTGGTTTTTGTTTCTCGGCAATATACCTTGCGTCATGACGGCCGTGTATATCGTACATAAGCCCTATGTTCCCTTTGTTATCCTGCTCAATTACCTCTGGCCAACGACGACGATCCTGTTCTCGGTGTTGCTTGGCGGGGTCCTCGTCAAACGAGTTTTAGCATTTGTTGCCGGCATGTTGATCGTCGTCGCAGCCCTGGCGGCCGAAGTGCTGCAGCCCTCCACGGTGACAGCCAATCTCTTCTCATCGCCCGTGGATTGTTTGGCGTATTTTCTGGCAGTCATGGCGGCCGTGTGTTGGGGCGGATACAGTGCTCTGACCCGCCGCGCGGCCCATGCGACAGGCGGAAGCGCTGTCATTCCTGTCGTTCAATCAAGTTTGGCGGCCGCGTTACCGCTTTCCTTTGTTCCGGCGGTTGGCGGGATGGAGCCATCTGACGGCCGCGCTCGGTTTCGGTATGGCGGCCTGGAGCCTGGTCCAGTTCGCGGCATTTCAAGCCTGGGATTTCGGCATGCGACGCGGAAACATGGTTGCCCTCAGTCTCTGCGCGGACTTCATACCGTGGCTTTCGCTGGCGACCTCGCAACTGCTGCTGGGCGTGGATATAGGATCAAAAACAGTCGTCTCGGCCGTGCTGCTTGTGGCCGGCGCCGTCACGGTGCGCTACGGCACCGCTTTAAGTCCAGAGTTCAACGCTTCTCGCGGCAAGACGCACGCGCCACCCGCGGAAGCTGCGGATTGAATGCGCCGCCGGGCTAAGTCTTCCGATCAAAGATTGGAC
>JALYJG010000028.1:13324-13865 GCA_030775365.1 Pseudomonadota bacterium | reverse complement strand
AAAGCGTCGAGCGTTTGCGGAGCCGTCTCGGCATCTCTCCCGACTGGAGTGTCTTGCAGGCATTTTTGCCGGCACTTACCGAAGGAACGCTGTTGGAGCGGCGCTCGGCCGTGGCTTCGGCGTTTGCCGCTTCGCTTGAGCTCGTCAAAAATGGCGAAATCGAATTACGGCAGGACGGCGAGTGCGCGCCGATCTACTTGCGCCGACGGGAGCCCCAAACCCAGAGCGGGAGTGACGCATGACAGAGGATGTAACCGAAATGAACGCGGACATGACGGGCGATGCGCGCCTGCTCGAAGCGATTTTGTTCGCGACGGCCGAGCCGCTCTCGACGGAAACCCTCGTCAAACAATTCGGCAGCTATATAAACATCCCCGAAGCTCTGATCGAGTTAAAGTCCCAATATGCGACACGCGGCGTCAATCTCGTTGAAACCGACGGCCAGTGGAGTTTCCGCACAGCGCCGGACCTCGCAGGACGCGTGAAAATAACGCGCGCATCGCGCCGCAAGCTGCCGCGCGCCGCAGCGGAAGTACTAGCC
>JALYJG010000028.1:0-13314 GCA_030775365.1 Pseudomonadota bacterium | reverse complement strand
GTACTAGCCATTATCGCCTACCACCAGCCTGTCACCCGGGCTGAAATCGAGAGCGTTCGCGGGATCGAGGCGAGCCGGGGTACGCTCGACATCCTGCTTGAACTGGGATGGATTCGCCCCGGCCCGCGACGCGAAACGCCTGGAAGGCCTTTGACTTGGAAGACGACGGCCGATTTTCTGAGCCATTTTAACCTAGAATCACTGAAGGATCTGCCCGGTCTTGACGAATTGAAGGCTGCGGGGCTTTTGGATACCCGGCCCGTACTGGCGACAATGCGCCAGGAATCGGATGGCGAGACCCAAGACCCGGCCGAGGACGACTTCGCGGCCTGGATGGCGGACGAGACAGAAATCGCTGCCGCGGAATGAACTCGGTTTTGGGTCCGGAATACGTTGTAACTCTTGTCGCCAGCACGCCCGGCGGCCTCGTGACGGGGCTTGTCCGCGACGCCGCCATCCATCTGCGCAAATCGGGCGGCAAGGGCCTGCGCACCTCTTGGTTGGCCGAGGCGGAAGCGGCCGATATTTTCTGCACGGGCTTTAGCGGGGAGCAGTTGCGCCCGCTGCTCCTGAACCATCTGCAAGACGCCCCGCTCGACATTCTTATACAGCCCGCAAGCACCCGGCGCAAAAAACTGCTCGTTGCAGATATGGAATCGACGATCATCGAGGAGGAGATGCTCGATGAATTGGCGGCTGTTATAGGCTGCGGCGACGCCGTCGCCGCGATCACGCGGCGCGCCATGAATGGCGAGATCGATTTCGAAGGCGCCCTCCGGGCGCGCATCGATATGCTGAAGGGGCAGCCGACAAAGCTGCTCGACGAGGTGGCCGAACGCATGACAATCACCGAAGGGGCGCGCGAACTCGTCGCCGGCATGAAGGCGCAAGGGGCTGTGTGCTGGCTCGTAACGGGCGGCTTTACATGGTTTGCCGAAGCCGTCGCCGCCAAACTAGGTTTCGATCGCGCCTATGCGAATACGCTCGTGCTCGAGAATAACGTGATCACGGGCGGTGTGATGGAGCCCATCCTGGATCGGCATGCCAAAAAGATGATTCTTGAAAAAGCCTGCGCCGAGCTTGGGTTGACCCTCCAGGACACGTTGACGGTGGGCGACGGGGCCAATGATGTGCCGATGCTCACGGCCTGCTCGGCCGGCGGAGGGCTGGGTGTGGCCTACCGGGCGAAGCCAAATGTGCGGGCCGTGATCGCCAATCAGGTCAATCACACAAGCCTTAAAACGCTTTTATATGCCCAAGGCTGAAGCCTTTTTCCGGCTAAGACGGCTCGGCAGCGCGACTTTAACTCTCGCTTAAGCCTAGTGCAGTCTTCCGAAACCATTTAGGATCTGGTAAAATGGGACGTCTGTTTGGCCGATCTATTTAAGCTTGACGGAGAGGGCCGACCGTCGTTCAGTAAGCCTACTTCACAGCGGGTGGTTCATATGGTTGATGGTACGGATAATGATGTGGATGGAGGGGCGCAGGTACCGGCTGATGCCGAGGCCCAATCTCAGACCTCTTCCTGGCTCGCCAATTATGCCGGCCGCAAAAACAATCTGGTCAGTATGAAGGTCGAACAGGCGCAGCTCCTTCAAGGCCCGACGACAGAGTCGCGACTTGATGCGAACGGTGACCCTAAACCTGACGCGAGCCGCAGCTCTCTCCCAAGCACGGCGCCTTTGCCTGTGTCCTATGCGGATCCCGCGAGCCTTCTGCGAAATCCCGCGGCGCTTGTGGGATTTAGCAACGCCATACAGCCGGCAGGCGGCTTAGCCTCGCGCGACGACGTTACCTGGCTCGCCTTCATGAAGCAGGATCTGCAGAGCGATGCCCGTCATAACAGGGAGATCCTGCGCTCCAAATACCAATCCCCCGAGGCCAAGTCGGAAGCCCGCCTCGCCCTCGATAGCGACCGCGAGCAGTTCCAGCAGCTCAAGACGGCCGCCTTTACTCCCTGAAACTTGAGGGGGCTTGGGATGGGTCGGTGATGGGTCGGTGATGGGTCAACGCGTCGACATGCAAGCGCTCTTTAAACTTTTCTTAACCCCGGCATATTAGTCTCTCAATGGCGGGGCAGCGCCTGAAAGAGCGTGCCATGAAGATTATCCCTTTTCTATTGTTGGCGTGTATGGCCCTGCCTCTCGGAGGCTGCGTCGGTAACGCCCTCGGCCTTGGCCTGGCCTTTGGCGGCGCCTACGAGACGCGCCCCGATGACCTTCCGCCGGCCGACACCTATGACCAGATCGCCGAGCATGAGAGCTGGTGTTATGAAACGCTTGGCTACCCGGAATGCTACGCGCATCCGCAAAATGTAGATCCCAACCGGCTCATTAACGTTGACCCCGCCAACCGCTATCCGTTGACGTCCAGGGCCTACAAAGATGTGGCCATTGAGTATCACGAATAAAACTTTCAAGCCTCTCCGCCCGGTGTTTTTATAGGCTTTCCCCGGAATCCGGCGCGATGGATGTTGTGCCCATGGCCGGTTTTGGCTTACGGGCTTGATTGGGGGGTGGTATCACGTAGTATCCACGGAACCTATCGACGGGGCAGGGTGTTCCCGGTAGAACATTCGGGGTGTCGATTCGTAGCAGGTTTAATTCGCTGATGTCTTTGCGATTCCAGTCGAAAATGAAGTGGCGGCTTGCGGGCTTTATTCTCGTGACGGCGCTTATGGCTTGCCCGGATGCCTTTGCGGTCAATACCTCGCGCTCACGAACCGTTCAGACCTACACCAATCAAGCGGTACCTGTATCATCCACCTCCGACGCTTCCTACGGCACACCTCTGCGACCCGGGCAGATGACGCTGGAGGAGGTCCTTGAGACCCATCCCCAGCCTAAAAAACCGGCGCTGCAGGCGCCGGCTTTAAGTGCCGGCGCCACGACGACGCCGCCTGTTTTAGCCGCACCGGCCCAAAGCAGTACAGAAGGCAACATGCTCATGCAGGGCATGCAGACCGTCTTGCAGCAATCAGGAGCGCCGCTCAAGGCGCCCCAACTGCCGGCGGCCAGTTCATTCGCGAGCGGATCTACAGCTTCTCCCCTATCTCTTGCTTCCCCTGCTTCGCCTGCATCCACATCTGTCATCGCTGTCGCCCCGCCAGCGCCCTTGACCCCGCCACCACCGATGCCGGCACCTGCCGTTCCGGGCGTTCAGTACCAGCCGGGGCAGGAGCCCAAAATCCTTTATACAGCGCCGGCCGAAACTGCGACGGCTGCGCCTGTGGGCGAAATGGCGCCGCCGGACACTCAAAGTGATACTCAAGACATCGAGAAATCTTCTGTCGCTGCCGGCGCTGATACGAGCGGCATGGTGGCCACCCCGGGCTGCGAGCCGCGCAACGAAAAATGGACCAAGACCTGCGTCGAAGCCGGCTATCCGGCTAATTTCACTGGGGAGATCGTGGGCGAAACGCACACCGTATGCCCAAGCAACAGCTTACAGGATGTCTGGGTCGCCAATTCCTGCGCGCCGCCCGGCGATCAGGACAAGGGCATGCCGCTTTCGGCGCCTGCCCCCATCAATAACCCAAGTGCCTCAGTACCGGGTGTAACGGCACCGGCCGCCACTGACCTGGCGGAGGAGCACAACTCTTCGGCCCCAGCCGGAATGCCCGTATCTGAAAATATTTCGACGCTCTCAGGAACGGCGGAAACGACTTCGACAGTGGCTCTCTCGCCGGCCGACGGCAGCTGTGGCCCAATGAATGGCCTTGCGGCGAGCACAAAGCCCGTTAATGATTTATGCGCGTCCGGCATGCCGACGGATGTCGTTGGCGATGGACCCTGGCGCTGGAGCTGCATGGGTGCAGCTGGAAGCATGACTGTCAGCTGCGCCGCCCCCGTGGCACCAGCGCCTACGCTTGTTTCGAGCGCCACCCCATCAAAAGCTGTCGAGGAGTCGACGTCGGCGACATCCTCGGAAGACGGTCAATGCGGCGCTGCTAACGGTATGGGCGTCGATCAGGCGCCGACAAGTGATTTGTGCCTGCACGGCATTGTGAGTCGTGTGAGCGGCGATGGTCCCTGGACTTGGGCCTGCTCGGGCCGTAACGGCGGCATCGCTGCCGCCTGTATCGCTTCGCGCAAGACGGATGGCATTTGCGGCGGGGCAGCTGTTGCCGGCACCGATGAAATGCCGCTGGCCGATCTTTGCGCTGCCGGTATCGCCAGCGCCATCACGGGCAATGGCCCATGGAACTGGACCTGCTCGGGCCTTTATGGTGGGGCGCCAGCGCTCTGCTCGGCCGCAGGCAAGAAAGATGCCGTTTGCGGTACTGCCTCGCTGGCGGGACACAGGGAAGCGCCGCAGGACAACCTATGCAGTGTCGGCCAGGCCTCGAGCGTATCGGGCGGCGGCCCCTGGAACTGGACCTGTGTCGGGGCAAATGGCGGCTCGCAGGTGGCCTGCACGGCGCCGATCAAGGTCAGCGGCGGTTGCGGCACGGCAAACGGCGTCGCGGTTACGGCGGCGCCGACCGATAATCTCTGTGCTTTCGGTAAAGCGACGCGCGTCACGGGCGACGGCCCCTGGTCATGGAACTGCTCGGGAACCGATGGCGGCGACAGCGAGAGCTGCACGGCGCCGCTCAGCCATGCCGAGGCTGCGGCGCAGACTCAAGCCTCGCCCGCCGCGCAAGATGCGGGTCTTGCGTCGCCATCGACCTCGTCCGCCTCGTCCGCCTCACCCTCATCATCCGCCCTGGCAAGCGCCGCCGTTAATGACGAAGCGTTTGTTCACTGTGGATCTGCGGCTGAACTCGCCGCGTTCGAAGCACCCAGCAAGGATCTCTGCAGCAAGGGCACGGCGACAGCCGTAACCGGCAACGGCCCATGGAGCTGGATGTGCACGGATTCCGCCAACCACAAGACCGATTGCAATACGCTGGCTCCTGCCGGCAGCTTTGCGCCCTCAAGCCCGCAAGCCGCGCCTGCCAAGGGCAGCGAGATGCCGGCACCTAAAGCCTCGCCCCCGGCCGCTGTCGTGAAGGCCGAAGAGCAAGTCGCCTGCGGCGTCGCCTCCGGCCAGGGAACAGCCTCAAAGCCATCCGACGGCCTCTGCTCGGTTGGCAAGCCGAGCGCTGTCCAAGGCCACGGCCCCTGGACTTGGACGTGCGCCAAGGGCAAGGCCAAGGCCTCCTGTGAAGCTGCCAAACTGGTCGACGCCACATGCGGCGGTGCAAATGGCGCCGTGTTGAAGTCGGCACCGGGCGGGGATCTTTGTGTCAAAGGCTCGCCGACGCAGATTCAGGGTAACGGTCCTTGGATGTGGAGCTGTGTGGGTTCGGGCGGCGGCGTCAGCGTCAGCTGTTCGGCGGCCTCGGCCACACAAACACGAGTTGACGGCGCCTGCGGCGCCGCTGCGAGCGCGCCCACATTAACGCCGCCTGCCGCCAATCTTTGCGATAGCGGCATCCCTGGAACCGTCAATGGCATCGGGCCATGGACATGGACTTGCTCGGGCCTCAACGGTGGTATCGCTAGCCTTTGCTCGGCGCAAAAGAACGCGCCTCCCGCACCGCCGCCGCCGGGCCCTGTCGTCAACGGCCTCTGTGGAAATGCGAACGGTGCGGTCGCAGCGTCCGAGCCTGAAGAAGGTCTATGCGCTTCGGGCACTGTATCGGCTGTCAGCGGTAACGGTCCCTGGAATTGGAGTTGCCTCGGCGGCAACGGCGGCATGACGGTCAGCTGCACGGCACTGCTGCAGCCGCCCGCGCCGATCACAGGCGTCTGCGGCAACTCGACAGGAGTGCCAACTCTGACGATGCCGCGCAGCGCTCTTTGCGCCGCCGGTATCTCGAGCGCCGTGAGCGGCAAGGGCCCCTGGACATGGAGCTGCTCGGGAACGAATGGCGGCGGAGCTGTCGCCTGCGTTGCACCCCTGGCCGGTGGCGGCTTAGGCGACGGCACAGGGCTGCCGTCCATGGTAACGCCGTCATCCCCATACTCGTCCTCGAGCTCGGGTGACGTCGCGCCAGCACCTCGCGCTGCCGCATCAACCCCTGTGGCGGCTCAGGCGCTCGTCACGCCGCATTTGCCGGCCGGCCCCTTGCCGCCGCTCGCGAATGGTGCGGTGCCGCCAATGCAGCCCTCGAAGCCCTTCAGCGCGCCGCCCGAGCCTTCCGCTTTGCCGCCGGAGCCAGCGCCCTCAGATGCGCCGCAGCCGCCCCTGCTGACGCCTGACCTGCCGGCCGGTACCGAAGATGTGCAGCCGCCCCCCATCCGCGACACGTTGAAACCGTCTGCCGCTCTCAAGACCGATGCCCAAGGACATGTCATTCCGGGCAACCATTTCACGCTGCCGGCCGAGCTATCGACAATCGCTTTCACGCATGGAGCCGAGAACATCGATAACGCGGCCGTACCGACGCTGGACCGGCTCGCAAGGACTTTGCAGGCAAATGGCGGAGTGCGTATTACGCTTACGGCTTATGCGGATGTGGGCGAGAACACGTCCCCGCGCGATGCCCGGCGCCTCTCCTTGACGCGTGCTTTAGCGATCCGGGATTACCTTACGACCAAGGGCGTCTCAAGCGCCCGCATCGACGTGCGCGCGCTGGGTGCGAATGTGCCGAGCGGCAATCCCGACCGGGTCGACGTCAAAGTTAATTAGACAAATTTAAGCAGGCGAAGGATTAGCTCAAATCAGTTCGCCTTGGTGCCCGGCCTATCGCATCCTTACTCATCCTCCGGGAACTCATCCGGCTCGTACCCATCTGGCTTGTACCCATTGCCGTGCGGATAAAAAACCGCTTGAGCGGGGGCATGTTCTGCACCGTTTCAAGGCCAAAGCGCCTGGCGAATGCGAGAGGCGCAATGGAGTTCGAAAACAGCCGCACGAGGCTGTCCGTCATCAACACCATATTGCCGTTTTCGGCTTTACGTCGCTGCTCATACCGGCGCAGCAAGCCTGCGTCGCCTGGGTCAAGGCCGAGACGCACGGCGCGCGCGAGTTCCTCGGTCAACACGGCGATATCCCCCATGCCAAGATTAAAGCCTTGCCCAGCTATGGGGTGAATGCTGTGCGCCGCGTCGCCGATGAGGGCAAGCCGAGGGGCTGTGTAACGCTCCGCATGCTGCAGGCGGAGCGGGTAGGAAAATCTTTCGCCAAGGAGCTGCGTCGTTCCGAGCCAGCCTTCGACCTTCGCGTCGAGCGCCTTTGTGAACTCACGGTGATCCATACTTATCAGGGCCCCGGCTGCCGCTTTTGTGTCGGTCCATATGATCGAGGAGCGCTGTTTGGTCATCGGCAGCGTTGCAAAGGGACCCCCCGGCTGGAAAGACTCAACCGCACAGTTTTGGTGAGGCTTCGTATGTCGCACGACGCAGGCAATTGCTGTCTGTTTGTAGGTCCATCCGTAGACAGGGATACCAGCCTTCATGCGGCAGTCCGAGTTGCGTCCGTCAGCACCTATGAGCAAAGGTGCTGCCAGGACCCGGCCCCCCTTTAGCGTCACCCTGGCGAGGGGATCCGAAAATGCGAGCTGCCGGATTGAAGCCTCGTGGATGATCTGGACATTTTTGAGCCCTTTAAGACGCCGCTCGAGCGCTTTCTGAAATAAGTGGTGCTCGACGATCCAGCCAAAGGGCTGATCGCCGACCTCTTTATGGCTGAAATCAAGATAGGCTGCCGCGCCATCGCCAACGTGAATATCGAGAATAGGGCAGGCCGAGTTTTCAATGAAATCGGCGACACCGGCCTTGCGCAAAATAGTCATTGAGCGAAACGAAAGCGCGAGCGTGCGACCATCAAATGTCGCCGGTTTCGGGGGGCCGCGTTCCAAGACGAGCACCGTAAGCCCGGCGGTCCCAAGCGACGCCGCAAGGCTCAGCCCGGAGGGGCCGCCGCCAATGATGATGACTTCCGCGTCTGTCACAGTTTCCATGCCGCGTGGATGACGGCTATGCCGCCGGTCAGATTGGTCCATTCTGCGCGCTCAAGCCCGGCCGCTTCGATTCGTCGTTTGAGAGACAGCTGGTCAGGAAAGGTTTGGATGCTTTCGGCAAGATACTGATAAGAGGCCTGATCCTCTGCGATCACGCGGCCAATCCAAGGCAATACGCCCTGGCAGTACCGGTCATAAATCGGCCTGATGTGCCGCTGGACGCCGGGGCTGAACTCGAGACAGAAAAAACGCCCGCCTGGACGCAACACGCGTGAGGCTTCCTCGAGGGCTTTGTCTATGTGCGTCACATTGCGGAGGCCGAAACTGATGCAATAAATATCGACGCTGCGCGCCTGAAGCGGAAGCTTCTCGGCATCGCCTTCAATCCACTCAATTCCGTGGCCCCGGCCCGCGATACCGGCATCCATAACCCGCTTCTTTCCTATGGCAATCATGTCGGCGCTGCGGTCGCAGACAAGGATTCGCGCCTGCCCGCGCGTGCGTTTGTAGCAGCGCCTGGCGATATCGCCCGTGCCGCCGGCCACATCCAATATGACGTCGCCTGGCTTAGGCCGCATCATCGTAACGAGGCGATCCTTCCAGCGCCGATGCAGGCCGCCCGACATCAAGTCGTTCATCAAATCGTAGCGCGCTGCGACAGACGCGAACACGCCTTGGACGAGATCCGCTTTCTCGCCTGGCGCTACCCGGCGAAACCCGAACCAGGCGGCGTCACCCTTTTCCGCCCTGGCCGGTCCGGTGGTTCTTGGCTTATGAGCCGACGCCATCACTGCACCGCTTGGCCGAAACGGGGACTTGCATTGCCGCGAAAGCTATAGGGCCCGGTATGGGTGAGCCGGCTTTGCGTATCGAGCCAGATTTCGCCGCCAAGAGCCCGCCAGCGGCGGCAGAAGGCGTAGTCCTCACTCAAGTAAACGCCAGTTTCTGAATCGATCATGCAATCGAATAAAGCGTAGAGGTTTTCGCTGGGCTGCGACACGCGCGGAAAAGCGTGCAGGGCTTTGTATTTGAGGTTCGCATGCGCGCGGAACATCCGCTCAAAGACCGCGCGTTTGATCAGCTGAAAGCCCGTGCCGGCGTAAACGCCTGTCGCAAATCCATTCTCATGCCGGAGCTCAGGCCCTTTGCAAAGATCGCCGACATAAGCGAGACCGGCTTCATCCATCGCCTCGATCCCTGTGGTGGTCCGCAAGCGCAGCTGCTGCCAGTCGATGATCTTTGCCGGATAAAGCCCGGCTACGAAATCCTTGTCGAAAGCGAGAAGACGGGCAACGTGTTGGGGCGTAAAGGCAATATCCGCATCGACAAACAACAAATGCGTCGCTTGCGGAGCATCCATGAATTTGGCGACAATGGCGCTGCGCCCCCGCGTGATCAGCGCGTCATTACCGAGCATGACATTCGCGACGTCGAAGCCTTCCTTTGCCGCGAACGCTTGCAGGTTCAGGAGCGACATCGCGTAATCTTGCGTTACAACGCCTCCGTAGCAGGGCGTACCGACGACGATAAAGGGCGGTTTCATGCCGCAACTCCCGCATCAGGTGTCCGGTCATCGCAAACAATTTGCAGGAGCTTTTCATTGAGTGGCCCCCATTCCCATGCCGCAACTTTCTCGGCCACGCGTTTGGCTTCGCGCGCCGCATCCGTGCGCCGGGTATAAACGTATTCCATGGCCTCGACGACCTCGTCGACGTCTGTTTCACCCCAATCCTGAACCGTGTTCATGATCGGGGAAGCCTTGACAGGGCGCTGCGTTTTGAATCCACCGCAGCCGATCAAGTCGACCAGATCTTTCTGGCCCGTGTTATAAGAAACGTAAGTCGGCACGCCGCAGGCCATGGCTTCCATGGCAACGAGATTGGTGCCCCCCTCGCAGCGATTGGGAAACACAGCCATGTCGCATTCGCGCAAGACCCAAGGCATCATCATGTTGTGCGTAAAGGGCAGATCGATAAAGCTGTCTTGCGGCAGGCCCTGCTGAAGCAGCCAGGGCGTGATGGAGATACCATACTCCGGCGCCGCTTGCGGCACCCCCTTACTGAGGGCGGCCAGATCGAATGCCATGGCGTTCGGCATCAAAAGGTTTTGCCAGCAGGTGACGAGCAACGCATCGGGGTGGCGCTCGTGAAAACGTTTGAATGCCGCCGTAACGATATCTTGTCCCTTGCGAAACTCGAATTTGCCGCCGGAGAAGATGACGAATCTTTCGCTGTACAGATTCGAGCGTGGGCCAGGCTGAAAAAGGGTGCTGTCGATGCCCTGGTAACAAAGATGGACCGGCCCATGCAGCTTGAGGCTGTTGAGATAATCGGCGTTCCATTTGGAGATAGCGATAAACATGTCGTAGTTCTTGGCGACGGCCTTGCCCCGTTCGGTTACGAACAAATGCTCGATAGCGCAGCAGGCCACATTGGGCTGGCCGACGATATGGTCTTGGCCCGCAAAACCTGTGAAATCGCTGCTGCAGCCGTGCAAAACCGCATGATTAAAGGCCAGGATCTCATGGGGATTGTCATGCAGGTACTGGCCGAGCTTTCGACCAAGTTCGAAGATAGAATCGAGTTTGGGCGATACCAGAGGCGGGACAGTTGTGATCGCGGGACCCTGGGTCAGCACGACCTGTTGCCCGCCGCGCCGCAGGAACTGTAAAACGATTTGTAAGCCGTAAATCCCATATCCCGATATGGTCGCAAGGACCCATGTGATGCCGAGCGACGAGGAAGATGACGGAGACATGGCGAGTAGCCGGGGCATGAGAGCGGGCGTCCAATTTGCTAACACTGGGTTAAGAAAAGATCAACGAAACGTAAATAAAGCCCGGAGACGTTGCCAAGTCCTTGTGCGGCCCGGGCTTTGTCGAAAAAGCTCCTCGAACACGGTCGTGCTTAAAGCTTACTAAATATTAAAAAATGCCCGTGTTTATTGTCTTATTTGGCGATTTTTGCTTGTCATAAAGGGCCTAAGGGTGTATGATATAGTTGCTTGAAAGTGGAAAAGACCTGCGCCGTATTTCTGCTCAATGTGCATAGAGACTTAGGAAAATGTTGAGACTTAGGAAAATGTTTGCAGGCATGGTGAAATAAATGACGACCACGGCCATCACAGCACCCGTCACGACCGCATCCACGGCGCCACCCGCGCCGCCGGTTGTGTCGCCTGGCGACCCATCGAAACCTCTCGTTCAGATCGCGAATAATAGCATTTCACCGCGCATCGTCGTCGACCCGTCCGCTGGTGTAATCATCCAGTTCCTCAGCAGCACCGGCAGCGTGCAAAGCCAGATACCGTCCGCGACGATTGTCGCTTATTTGAAGGCCGGCTTGACCTCGGATGGTCTGCATAAGGTGTCACCCCAATCCAAGGCTTGAGGCAGCTTTTTTCTTGGTTCAACCGCCCTTGGGGCGGTTTTTTTATGGCCGTCCGCACGAACGCGATGCAGTCCAACCCGGCCTCAAACCTGTCATAGCGGGTAGTCCAGTCAGAATTAAGGCTTCAATAACCCTCTGGAAATATCCTCTTAGGTGGTGTACTCTATTAGGGCAGTCTGAGAAAAATTCTGGATTTGAATTCGGGACAACCTTGGCATTTGAGGCAGAGACCATGTATCTCAACCGGAATAAACTGACGCTGTCCCTTATACTTTTGCTGAGTTTTATGACCCTCTTGTCCTGTGGCGCAACGCGCGCTTTTGCGGCCGATGACTGTGGGTCGGCCGGTGGTCCCGGCGCCCCCCCGCAGCTCGGCGGCAAATGTGTCGGTGGATTCAACTGCGGACCGGACAACCAGTTCACGAAAAACTATCAAGGGTCGGCGCAGAAGGCCGTGCAGAAGAAGGCGGCCGCGCGTTGGAACGCGCATATGATGTCCGATACGATCGATGCCAAGGTCCATTACTGCTGGACGGCCATGAAGGCGACATTCTTGACGCTGATGACGTCCGAGGCCGGCCTTAATCCGAAAGGCCTTATTATCATTGCCCTGCACGCGGCCCTTAACGCCTTGTTGGCGCAAGTATGCACGGCTGTTTTGACGATTGTTGCTGGCGCTGTGGCTAGCATCATTAGCGCGTTTAACAGCCTCCTCTGTCTACCTATACCTCGATTGCAGCTTCCGGGATTTGCATTGCCGGCTTTCGGCCGCGGCAACTGCCCGGGTGGCACTATGGCCCTCTTTACGAACCTGCCTCCAGGTATAGGCGGCGGACAAAAGGATGTTTATTGGAAACTGTTCGGCGCTGGCACCAATCAGAGGCAGTAAACGTCGCATTCGTTGTGTCTTAAATTAGTTATATTTCGGTTTCGGGAACGGGAATACGCCATGATGCAAGGAGATCGTCCGAAACAAGGAATGCGGCTCCGGTGTTTGGCGCAAACAGCAATCCTGGCGTTTTCACTGTTTGTCGTGCCCTCGAAGCCAGCGCACGCTTTCATCTGTGATGGTTGTGCTGTTGCCGCGATTAATGCCACAAATATCGACGTTGTAGCGGGTTTTGCGGCTATAACGGCGGCGATTACGGCGGAAACGACCGCGCTCTCTCTTATTCTTAGCGGTGTTCCGGTTTATCCTGTGTCGGGACTGCTCCCCTTGATCGACGATGATATCAATGGCGGATTTACAGATTTGATCGAGGCGATCAACCAACACGCAACCGAGTCCGCGCCGCTGGCAGCCCAGGTAGGCGCGGATGCGCAGAAATACTATGGTGCTGTTCAAGGTACCGCCAACCTTTCATCCGATGCGCTAGTGTCCGAAAAATCCATTCACTGCGCGACGGCATACGGTATTCAGGCGCGCACCCAAATGGCCGGCCCGACCCGCGCGCTTGACCGCTATGTGACAAATTCTATAGCCAGGGATCAAACGTCTGGAACCGCTGCAACGTCGGGCCCGGGCCTTCTCGCGCAGACTTTGTGTGAATCGGCCCCTTTTCGCCTGAACAGCCCGCGCTATGGCGTGGTGATGGCTAATGCGCTCGCGACATGTAAGGACCCGACGGGCACGCCCATGGTCGCTGCGCCGGCGAAATTCATTGATGCCGATCTTGACGTAGGCAGCGTCTTTGATGTCATGCAGGTCGAGACGCCACCTACCATGCCGAAGAGCGCTAACGGGCATGCTATTTTTCCGACGCCTGTGAACGACGATCAGTGGGCTTACCTCGCCGCATGGCGGTTCTGCGAGCACCTCTTGCCTTTCATGCCGCCTCCGCCCAACTCGCCTAATGCTAATTTGACTATTTCCGATATTCAACGCGCTCTAGCCGATCTCAGCAGCACAGCGTTCAAAACGCCCGCGATCGAGACCTGCATGCATGCTATCGCCTATCGCACAGCGTGCCCTCAGGCCAGCGAAGCCAATTTCGTTGCAACCTCGGGCGCCACAGCGGGCATCGAATGCTATCA
>JALYJG010000027.1 GCA_030775365.1 Pseudomonadota bacterium | reverse complement strand
GCCACAAGCGCCGCTGTCGCCATTTCAAAAATACGTATCTTCAGCAGCGGCAACATCATAAACGCGATCGGGATATCGACGAGGCGTGACCAGTGAAGAACGGTATGTGCGCCAGGGCTGAGCCGGGGCTGGCTCAGATCGTACCAGCCTTGCCCGCGCAGCCAGTTGATAACT
The DNA here is from genome assembly GCA_030775365.1 of Pseudomonadota bacterium. Lineage (GTDB taxonomy): Bacteria > Pseudomonadota > Alphaproteobacteria > UBA9219 > UBA9219 > JALYJG01. Next base: position 13,733 of record JALYJG010000027.1, on the reverse strand, counting down.
TCATTCAGACGCATGTAGTCGTCCGGATCAGACAGCGTAAAAGTCTGAAACGGGCTCAAAGGATGATAGAGGAAGGAGAGCGCTATATAAGCGAATACGACAAGCGGCAGAAGCCGGTGCGGTGCGGAGAGCAGATTCTTATCAAAGTAGCGGTAAAGCGTCACGGCACCACGGCGCTGTCACTGTCCCTGTCAGGGACAATGACTAGACGAGCTGCTCTTTGAGCCAGGCCTGCAAGGCCTGCTTAGGTAGAGCGCCGATCTTGGTCGCGGCCGGCTGGCCGTTCTTGAACAAAATAAGCGTAGGAATACTTCGAATGCCGTATTTGGAGGGGGCCATCGGATTGTCATCGACATTCATTTTAACGATGTTCAGCTGGCCTTGCATTTCGGAGGCCAGCTCTTCGAGCACCGGACCCACCATACGGCAGGGACCACACCATTCCGCCCAAAAATCGACCAGAACGGGCTGACCCGCCTTCAACACATCGGATTCGAAACTCTCGTCTGTGACCTGTTTGGTGGCGTTGCCCATAATGTGCTCCTTCGCGCAAAAAGTTTCTCAGAGAATGTAGTGTGCGTCCGCGCGCCAATCAAGGGTAAGCAAGGCCTGAGAAAGGTTGCGTCTTTTGCGCAACACCGCTATAGAAGCTGAATTGTAAGGCAAATCAACGATTCCAAAGCGCCCGCGGGTTGTGGCATAGAATGCCATCGTGGATGCGCCCCTTTTAGGGGCGGAAAATCGCGGTTTCCATATTGATATCGGCCAGAAGGGAATTGGCCAGAAGCGCCTGGTGTTAACGGCGCTCAGATCCCGTTACCCTTTTTTGGAGAGTTTATAATGACCCTGATGCTTGCTGGTAAAAATATCGCCATTCTTGTTGCTAACGGTTTTGACGAAAATCAGATGACGGAAATTCAACGGGCCTTGATCAAGGCCCATGCCGAGAGCCGGACAGTTGCGCCAGAACAGGGCGTCGTGAATGGCTGGCAAGGCGAAAGCTGGGGTCATTATTTCCCGGTGAATGCGCAGATCGGAACCGCCCTTGGCTCCGATTTCGACATGCTTGTACTTCCGGGCGGTCCGCGCGGCATTGCCAAGCTTAAGACCAACGCGCACACGCGCCGTATCATCAACCATTTCATTGATGCGGGAAAGCCTGTGGCCGCTATAGCGGAAGGCGTCGAACTCCTGGCGCTGTTCGGCAAATTGGAGGAACGTATCATTGTGGCCCCGGCCGCATCGCGCGCCGAGCTTGAGAAAGCGGGTGCCACCGTTATCGACCAGCCTCAGGTTATCGACGGCAATCTTTTAACCGCCGACGGCACCGATATTCAGGGCTGGGTCGCCGAGGCACTCGCTTTTTTCGGTGAAACGGAAGCGGTGCAAGAAGCGGCTTAATCCTCTCCCGGATCCTTTGACGCCCGATCCCGAGAGCGGGCCGCTGGCCCGGGCCCGGAATCAGGCGCGGAACCAAGCCCAGAACCGGGCCCAGAGCCCGACCGGGGCAGGCTGCGCCCATCCGTCCCCTTTCCGCGCACAACGGCTGGATTAGGCTTTACGGGTTCGCCCGGCGCCGTGTCCAGCGGCTTGGTTCGCTTCGAGCGACGTTTTCGGTTTGCCAAAAGCTTGATCACGAAGAGACTGGCACCGAAAGCCGCAAGCTCCTCAAAGGCGATGCTGCGCGGCAGCGACTGCGCATATAAAGACAAGATCGTAAAAATCACGACCCAGCCGAGCAGCGACAAGGCATAGCCGAGAGAGCTCAGAAGATAGGGCAGCAGAAAATAAAAGATATCGACCAGCAACGCGGCCAGGAACATGTGAAGCAGAAGCATCATGCCGAAGCCTTCCCTTGCCTGGCTCGAACCTGTCGAAGCTTTGCTCCAAAGATGTCTTAGAAGCGCGACCCCTCAGGAAAATCGATTGCTCTTTGCAAAACCGTTGGGCGGCAGCTTGCCGGCCTGCGCGCGATCGCCGCGCCAGCCGCGCAGATCGGTTTCGGTGCGGTCGCGATCGCCGGATTTCCATACGAGACCCTCTTTGAGAGCGAAAGCTTTGATATCCGACAATTGGCCGTCTTTATACTTTTGCAGGATAACACCGCGCCCGCGTGCCATTTCAGGCACCTGGTCGAGCGGAAAAATCAGCAATTTGCGGTTCGTGCCGATGACTGCCACATGGTCGCCCGTGACCGGCGCGAAGGCGACCGCGCGGGAACCATCGGCCAGATTGAGCACCTGTTTGCCGTTTTTCGTCTGCGCTAGAACGTCTTCCCCTTTGACGATAAAGCCGCGGCCGTCACTGCTGGCGACGATGAATTTCTGGTCGGCCTGATATTTGACAAGACCTATAATGTCCGCCTCGGCCGGGAGATCGAGCATCAGCCTTACAGGCTCCCCCAATCCGCGGCCACCCGGCAAACGGTCGCCGAAGAGCGTATAAAACCGCCCATTGCCGCCAAATAACAGCAGTTTGTCGGTCGTTTCCGCATCCATGACGAGGCTCTCCTGGTCACCCTCCTTGTATTTGATAGCGGCGCGTGCCGCGGCATCGGAGGCGATATGGCCGCGCATGGCCCGTATCCAGCCCTTGGCCGAGCACACGACAGTAATGTTTTCACGCTCGATAACGGCTTCGACAGGCACGTTAAGCTCAGGCGGTGGCTCGGCCACGTCCGTGCGGCGGGCGCCAAGCTTGGTGTTTTTGCCAAAGGCTTTTTTGAGCCCGGCCAACTCGTTATCGATGTATTCCCAGCGCAGCTCCTCGCTCTTCAGCAATTTCTTGAGCTCGGCCTGCCGGCCGGCTAATTCTTTCTGCTCGCCACGAATTTGCATTTCTTCAAGTTTGCGCAAGGACCGCAGGCGCATATTGAGGATCGCCTCGGCCTGGACGTCGCTTAACTTGAATGTCTTGATAAGAACGGGCTTCGGCTCATCCTCGGTCCGAATAATCTTGATCACTTTATCGAGATCGAGATAGGCGATCAGATAGCCGGCCAAAACTTCGAGGCGACCTTCGATCTGTGCCAACTGATGGCGTGAACGGCGCTGCAAAACGTCCTGCCGGTGATCCAGCCAGGCTTTGAGCGCGGCCCTAAGATCCATGACCTGCGGCACGCAATCCTTGTCCAGCAGATTGAGGTTCAGCGGAATGCGCGCTTCGAGATCGGTCTGGCGGAACAGCGATTCCATGAGAACCGCCGGATCGACGTTCCGGCTTTTGGGGGTCAGGACCAGGCGAACGTCGTCGGCCGATTCGTCGTGGACGTCGTCGAGCAAAGGAAGCTTACGGGCGGCCAGCAATTCGGCGATGTTTTCAATGAGCCGGGATTTAGCGACCTGATAAGGAATTTCGGTAACGACGATCTGCCAAGTGCCTTGCTTAAGCTCTTCCTTGTTCCAGCGTGCGCGCAGACGGAACGAGCCCTTTCCTGTTTTGTAGGCTTCAACGGTCGCTGCATAGCCCTCGACGACGACACCGCCGGTTGGAAAATCGGGCCCTGGAATAAAGCTGACCAGCTTATCGATATGCGCATTCGGAAACTTGATAAGGTGCCGGAGCGCGTCGCACAACTCACTTACATTGTGAGGCGGAATGGAGGTCGCCATGCCGACCGCAATACCGTTCGAGCCGTTCGCCAGCAGATTCGGGAAGGCCGCAGGCAGGACAACAGGTTCTGTTCCGCTATTGTCATAGGTCACGCGGAAGTCGACGGCGTCCTCATCAATACCCTCGAGCAGAAGCCGGGCCACTTCAGTCAGTCGCGCTTCGGTATAACGCATGGCGGCCGCGCTATCGCCATCGATATTGCCGAAGTTACCCTGCCCCTCGATCAGCGGATAGCGCTGGCCGAAATCCTGGGCGAGCCGCACGAGGGCGTCATAGACTGAGCTATCGCCATGTGGATGGAACTTACCGATGACATCGCCGACGACGCGGGCGGATTTTTTTGGTGGCTGGCCAGGCTCAAGCCGCAGCTCGCGCATCGCATAGAGCAGTCGGCGGTGCACGGGCTTAAGGCCGTCCCGCACGTCCGGCAACGAGCGGGACATAATCGTCGACAGCGCATAGGAAAGGTAACGCTCCGAGAGGGCCTCGGAGAGTTTCTTGTCCTGGATCGCTGGGGGCGGCTCATCGGGCGGCCGGGTTTTATTTGCTATTCTTGCCATCTTCACAAATATAGAGAATCAGTTCCAAGCATGGGTTTACCATCCGCGCCGCGCTTGCGAAAGCGCCTCGTTGCCGCCAAAAACCAGGATATCTGGCGCATTTTGGCGGCAAGCCTCCTCTCTGATAAAAGGGGCTCGTTTCCCAAGGAGGCTCTATGTCCAATTCCTACCCCACCTTCCGGCCCAAAGTGGTCTTTATCACCGGCGCTACGTCCGATTTCGGCATAGCCTTTGCCAAGCGTTTTGCCGCCATCGGCTGTCCCCTCATTTTGCATGGAAGGGACGCCGAAAAACTAAAGGATCTGTCCCTAAAGTTAGGCGACATACCGAAACACCTGCTGATAGCGGATCTATCGATACCGGCCGAAATGGAGGCTGCGTACAAGAAAATACCTGCGCCTTTTGCGTCCATTGATTTGCTTATTAACAATGCCGGCGGCGCCTTGGGCCTTGAGCGTTTTCACGAGATTAATCTCGCCGATGCCGACGCTATGATCGATACCAATTGTCGCGCGCTCGTCCAGATCAGCCGCTACGTGATGCCCGGCATGGCGGAGCGTAAATGCGGCCATATCATCAATATCACCTCTGTCGCCGGCAATTGGCCCTATCCCGGCGGCAATATCTATGCGGCCTGCAAGGCGTTTGCGAAACATCTGAGCCTAGCTATGCGCTGCGATCTGCAGGGGACGAATATTCGGGTCACGAGCATCGAGCCCGGCATGGCCGAGACAGGCTTCTCGATTAAGAGATTCAAAGGGGATACCGAGCGCGCCGCAAAAGTCTATGCCGACACGGAACCCCTGACCGCGGAGGATATCGCCGAAACGGTTTTTTGGGCAGCAACCCTGCCGCCGCATGTAAATGTGAATTCACTCGAAGTGATGCCGACCAAGCAAAGCTGGGCGGGATTTGCGGTCGAGCGCGGCGCCTAGCAGGCTGGCCTGGTCTCGAATGCACCGGCCTGGCGGCGGAAAGCGGCATCGACTTCCTCCATGGAGGCAGGGATTCCAAGCGCTCGCAAGGACGTCACGCCAAATTGCGGCAGACCGCAGGGTATGATGCCTTTGAAAGCGCTGAGGTCGGGATCCACGTTGAGCGCCAGCCCGTGATAGGTAATCCAATGTCGTACGCGCACGCCGATAGCACCTATCTTCTCGTCCCGGCCACCGCGATCGACCCAAATACCGATGCGCCCCTCCCGCCGCTGGCCCTCGATCCCGAACTCGCGCAGCGTGTCAATCATCCATTGCTCAAGAGTGCAAACATGCTGCCGCACGTCACGCCCGTGCTTGCGTAGGTCACGCAGCACGTAGATGACGCGCTGGCCGGGGCCGTGCCATGTGACGCGGCCGCCGCGCCCCGTTGTGTAAACGGGAACCCCTCCGGCGTCGATGAGCTCATCCTCGACAGCACTCGTACCCTTCGTATAAAGCGACGGATGTTCGAGCAGCCAGATAAGCTCTTTGGCTTGCCCTCCCTCGATGGCGGCCACGCGTTCTTCCATCTCTTCGATAGCCACCGGATACGCTACGGGTGCGGTGGACAAACGCCACTCTATCGCTGAAAAATCAGGAGGTAACAGATCCATAGGCCCAAGACCTGGCGCTGGCAGATCGGCCATGGGTCAGGACTTGCGGTCCACCACGAAGCGCGCGACGTCTTCGAGGTTTTTGGCGCGGCCGCCGAAGACGCCGAGATGCTGGATCGCCTGTTCGGATAAAAGCTTGGCCTGGTTGCGTGCTCGCTCCCCCCCAAGGACAGTGACGAACGTTGCCTTACCAGCCTTGGCATCCCGACCGACCGATTTGCCGGTTTCAGCTTCGGTACCTTCGGCATCGAGCAAATCGTCAATGATTTGAAACGCGAGGCCAAGATCATGCGCATAGGCGCGCAAGGCGTTGTGATGCTGCACGGAGGCCTTGCCGAGGATAGCGCCGGCTTCCGTCGAAAAAGCGATCAACTCACCTGTCTTGAGGCGCTGTAGGCGCGTGATGGCGCCGATATCAAGAGCCGTGGTTTCGGCGATCAGATCAAGCATCTGCCCGCCGACCATACCGTGCACACCCGATGCTTTGGCCAGAGCCGTCACAAGCTTGCAGCGTACGGCCGGGTCTTCATGGGTGCGGGGATCGGCAAGGATCTCGAAGGCGAGCGTCAGTAAAGCGTCGCCTGCCAGGATCGCGGTCGCATCATCATATTCTTTGTGAACCGTTGGCCGACCGCGCCGCAGATCCGAGTTATCCATAGCCGGCAGATCGTCATGAATGAGCGAATAGCAGTGTATGCATTCGATCGCCGCAGCTGCACGGAGCGCACACTCATCGCCGACCCCGAAAATTTTGGCCGAGCTAAGCACAAGGAAAGGCCGCAACCGCTTGCCGCCCCCGAGAACGCCGTACCGCATAGAGTCGAACAATTTGCTCTCCGGAAAATCCGACTTGGGCAGAAGACGGTCGAGGGCGTCTTCGACCGCATGCGCGGAATCGGCCATGGCCGAGGCAAGATTTGGACTAATTGAGGGCATTGGCTTTACCGGGTTGTGTTATGTGTTGAGAGGGGAAACGGAAACTTTTCCGTCCGCGCCGAGCGTTATCTTCTCAATCCTTGTCTGGGCCTCGCGGAGCTTTGTCTCGCAATGGGCCTTGAGCCAGGCGCCGCGTTCATAAGCCGTGATGGCATCGTCAAGTTTGGCTTTACCGTCTTCCAATTGGCGCACGAGCTTTTCGAGCTCAAGCAATGCGTCCTCGAAGCTCAATTTGCCAATATCGGCGGGGGGGCTGTTTTTTTCTTTTTCCATCGCGATTGCCTTTTAGAAGGGGCGACTTTAAGCGCAACTGCGCTTTTTGAGCAAGGAGTTTGCCAAAACCCTGATGTTTAGAGGCGTTTCTGGATGCGGGAAGCAAGGCCTGCCGGCTGCGCTGTTTTTAAATTCGACGCTTCGCGTCGCCGGTCGCAAACTGACCTTACCGTACTTAGTCCGCTGCCACTTCAACACGTCCCTGACGGCTTCGCCAACCCCATCAGCCACTTCAGTTAAGAACCCCTCCTCTATGCAGGGCTTTCCAAGCCGCCCGATGCGCAACGGCCCGGAAAAAAGGGCACGGGCGCTATGGGGAGGGGCGAGCTGTACGAATATTACAAACGAATTGGCATGCTGGAAAACTACTTTGCGCTGTTTCCGGGCGGCTGATTAGCCGTGTTGCAGCTTGAGACCATGGAACCGTTTTACGCGGATCTCTCCTTCACGCTTGCGGGCTTGCGCAATGTCATAGGCCGACTGCATGCGCATCAGCGTTTCCATTTTCACGCCAAAAGCTTTTTCAACGCGTAGCGCCATCTCTCCTGACAGACCGGCCTTGCGGTTCACTAGATTGGACAGCGTCGGGCGCGATACTTCGAGCGCAGCCGCAGCCGCCGTGACCGTGAGGCCCGCAGGCTCGATAATCTCGGTCAGTATGAAACTGCCCGGATGTTTTGGGTTTTTCATGGGCATGACGTTGTTCCTGTCATTTTGTTCCGCGTATGTCGGGTGTAGCCTAACACCTGTCAATTGTGGCCGTTAGCTCGGAAAAAAGCGATTATGAATAAACTTTAATTTGCTGTTCGGGCGAAATCCCGCACTTGCTCCGGTATACTTCCGCAAGGCGGCGGGTCTTGTGCCGTTCGCCTGAAGGAAGGTTTATGCAGTGCAGACGATGGTTATACGCAGTCTCGCAAATGCTTACGGCTTGGACAAAACCAGCCCAACTCAAAACAATTCTAACCGCTTTTGTCGTTTTTGCCGCATTCGGAATGATGCAGGCAAAGGCAGCGGTTGTGGTTACAACCATAACAGGTACCGTCTATTCCGGCACGGATACTACCGGCATTCTCGGCTTTCCAGCCGGTACCGATCTCACAGGTAAAGCCTATACGCTCACTTACTATTTTGACGATACCAAAGGGGCGCAAGCTGTTCAAACTTGCAGCGGCACGCCTTGTGGTTCCAGCATTAACAATAGTGGCGGCTCCAATCCCGGCACGGCGGTTTTGCAGATTACTGGCGGGCTTCCTTGGACGTTTGGCAATTTGCCGGGCGCAAGCACGGTCACTTCCACGCAACAGCGCAACACCGGGGCGCTGGGAAGCAGTATCGGCCTCGGTATTACGGATAGTGGCGGTACCACAGGATCAGACCTTCTGAACGGCAGCGTGACACCTTCCAGTGGAACGACGCTGACGACGGATTACAACTGGGAACACGCCTTTACAAATTCGAGTCTTGGCGGCACCCAGACACTTTTTGAAGTAAGGCCGATTATCGGCGGAACTTCCCATGATGCGACCGGCTATCTAAATCATTCCACGATTACGGTAAGCGGCGCTTTGATGAACCCATCCGGTAAAACACTTGGCGATTGTTCGTACTGCCAACGCGCGGGGCAATCTACTGCCGGTGATCCGGTTACTATAAGCACCGGCAATTTATTCGAGAAGGCGACCGACTATATAACCGCAGGGGCAAACGCTTTAGGCTTTAGCCGCTATTACAACAGCGGGGCCATGAGTACGTCCAACTATGCTGCAACGCTTGGCGGCAACTGGCGCAACAATTACGACAGGTATCTACACCTTTCACCGGCCACCTCGCCAACCTCGATTGTTGCGGAACGGCCAGACGGTCAGCTTCTTACTTTTACGTTGAGCGGCAGCACATGGGTGACTGACAGCGACGTAGATTATACGCTTACCAACTCAGGTACGACATGGACGCTGAAAGATTTCAACGACACGGTTGAAACCTACACATCGAGCAGCGGCAAAGGCACCCTCAATTCTTTGGCGGCCCGAAACACCTACACGCAGACGCTGACCTATTCCAGCGGCCTGCTAAGCACCGTGACGGACTCTTACAGCCGCAGCCTTGGCTTTACCTACACAAGCGGCTTGCTAACCAAGGTAACGACGCCTGACAGCGCGACCACCGGCATAACGTTTGCCTATACCAGCGGCATGTTGACCACGGTTACTTATCCAACCGCGACAGCTACCACCCTCACCTACCTTTACGAAAACAGCTCTCTTCCTACCGCCCTTACCGGCATTACGGACGAGAACGGCCACCGCTACGAGACATGGGCCTATGATACGCAGGGCCGCGCCACATCAAGCAAAGCGGGCGATACCCTTGGTGCCAACCTCACGACGGTTACTTACAACAGCGGAGGGACAGTCACCGTTACCAATGCTTTTGGTGTTGCGGACACTTACACATTTTCGACATTGCAAGGTGTTCCGAAAGTGACCGGTATCGCGCGTGCGTCCACCTCTACGACAGTATCGGCAACACGGACGCTTGCCTATGACACCAACGGCTATCTAAACAGCTCGACCGACTGGAACGGCAACACGACAACGCTCGTTAATAATAGTCATGGCTTGCCCACGACCATCAATGAGGCGGTAAGCTCATCACCTTCAGTCGCACGAACCACGACGATTGCTTACGATACGACCTGGGTTCATTTACCGGCCACGGTCACGCAGACCGGCATGACGACCACTTATGCCTACGACACCAGCGGCAACGTCCACACAAAGACCGAGACCGACAGCACGACCGGCTCAACCCCCTACTCAAGCAATGGCACGGCCCGCACTTGGACCAACACCTATAGCAGCACCGGCCAGTTGCAGACGGTCACAGGCCCACGCACAGATGTGACGCAAGTGACGACCTACGGTTATACGGGCGGTACCCTGACGAGCCTGACGGATGCGCTTAGCCATGTGACGACGATCAACACTCACACAAATGGGGGCTTGCCCACCCAGGTCACCGATCCCAACAGCGTTGTTACCAATCTGACCTATGACGGCAGGCAACGGCTGCTTACAAGTGGTGTAGTAACCGGCGGCGGGACGCTGACGACGACTTACCTTTACGACAGCGCCGGTGAGTTGACCAAGACCACCCTGCCCGATGGTTCGTATATCGCGAACAGCTACGACAATGCGCATCGGTTAACCCGAGTAACCAATGCGAACAGCGAGTACATCAATTACACGCTCGATGCTTTGGGCGACCGCACGGCCACCAACACATACAACGCCAGCAGCACCTTGAAGCGTTCGCATTCCGCGACGTTCGACGCTTTGGGCCGCATGTTGACGGATGTCGGCGGCATGAGCCAGACCACGACTTACGCCTATGATAACAACGGTAACGCCACATCGATCACCGACCCGTTGACCCATGCCACGACGCAGACCTTTGACGCCCTCAACCGGCGCAGCCAGATCACCGACCGGCTCAGCGGCCTTACCAAATTTACCTACGATACCTTTGACCGCGTTCTGACGGTCATCGATCCCAACACCAATACGACCACTTACACCCGCGACGGCTTTGGCCGCAGCAAGCAGATCCTAAGCCCTGACAGCGGCACCTCTGTCTATCATTACGACCTGGCCGACGATCTTACCCAGAAAACCGATGGGGCCAGCATCGTCACCAATCACACCTATGACAAGCTCAACCGCGAGTTAACCCGCACCTTCCCTGCCCACACGGCGGAGAATGTGAGCAAGACCTACGACCAGACCGGCACTGTTAGCGGCTTTACCTTTACGTTCGGTATCGGCCATTTGACGACGCTGGTCGATAGCGCAGGAACGGCCAACAAGACCTATGACGAACGCGGCAATGCCCTGCACACTATGCGCGTGGACAGCTACATTCAGGACGACATTTACACCTACTACGACGACGCCAGCCGCATCATCGCTTACGAGACGCCCTCGCAATGGTCGATCCAGTATTCAAGAGACGCGGCGGGCCAGGTTAACAGCATCGGCTCATTGCCCCCTGGCGTGTATTCCGGGCCGACAGCGATCATCTCCAGCATCGTGCATCTGCCCTTTGGTCCTGTCAGCTCCTTCAGCTATGCGAACGGCATCAACCGCACCACGACGTTCGATGCGGATTACCGCCAGACGCTTTTGAAGGATCTCGGCACAGCCACCATTCAAAACCTCACTTACGCCTATAACGCCAATGACAACGTTACGAGCATCACCGATGCCGTGAACGCTGCCAACACACAGACCCTCGGCTATGACGTGCTGGACAGGCTTAACTCTGCCGTTGCCAGCGGCACAGGCGGCTATGGCACGATGAGCTGGACCTATGACGCCAACGGCAACCGCAAGACAGAAGTCAGCGGCGGCACGACGGTGACCTACACCACGACCAGCGGCACCAATAAGCTGGCATCCATCACGACCGGCAGTACCAACTTTACCTATAACGGGGCCGGGGAAAACACGCTTGTGAAGTTCGGCACGACGCTGAACCGCACCTATGCGTTCGACAAATCTGAACGGCTCTCGACCGAGACCTATGCCAGCATGGGCTCAGCCGCGATCACCAACCTGTTCGATGTTGACGGCCACCGGCAGAGCAAGGCTGGCAACGTCTTCAACACCTACAATTACGGCGAAGACGGCAGCTTCATGGAGGAATACAACACCGTCGGCCAGGTCACCGATTACGTCTATCTCGACGGCATCCCGGTTGCCCTGCTCGGCCAGGTCACTTCAGGCGGCACCACCACCGAGACCACCTACTACGTCCACTGCGACCGGCTCGGCACGCCGCAATACGTGACCAACCCTTCGAAGACGATTGTCTGGAAGGACATCTACAAGCCCTTCGGCCTCGATAGCGTGACCAACAGCGGCGGCATCACGCAGAACCTGCGCTTCCTCGGTCAGTTCTACGACAGCGAAACCGAAGTGCTCTACAACGGTGCTCGGTTTTATTATCCCGTCACAGGAAGGTATATCCAGACCGATCCTATCGGGCTCGCAGGTGGAACGAATACTTACGCTTATGCGGACAACAATCCGTTTAGTTTTGTTGATCCGACAGGGACGCAGGAAATCCTTCTTGGAGGAAGACTTCCTCCGTGGCTCGAAGGCCTTCCTGAGGAAACTCTTGATAGCTTTAAAGAGCCCATAGAGGGGTTAAGTGGCAAAGAAGGAGCGAAGGATGTGCCGAGTTGGTGCCGTGGGTTACGGCCCAAGGTGAGGGAAAACGGAAACGACTTTGCCGACCGCTTAATGAATGATAAGTACGGTGAGGGAAATTGGGATAAAAGCAATCCCGAATATAACCAAATTAAGAAATGGGGTAACCGAAGTTTTCGAGTTCCTCGTATAAAAACCTAACTTGGACGTCCCTAATGGTTAAGGTATTCGAACTTTGGTACAGGCGAGAATACGAAAATCGTGAAGACACAGAGATTCGTATTGGGCTCTACAGTACTGAAGAAGAGGCCAAGGCAGCAATTGAACGGCTTCGAGATAAGCCTGGGTTTCGAGACGGGGTTGAGGGGTTTGAAATTCTCTCAACCACTCTAAACCGGGACTGTTTCACGGAAGGCTTTAAGACCGTGTATGGGCGTCCCCCAAAGGACGCTCAACGCGAAGCGTTTGATTTGCCATATTGGGTAGATACCGGCCCAGTAAAAACCGAGTAGTAACTTAAACGCCGGAGGCTGACCCCTCCGGCCTTTTTTGTGTCTGCTCGTGTCACAAAGGATAGAACCTGAAACACGCCGGAAACCCCTGCAAACAGCGGGCTTGAATGTTTCAGGTTTGAAGTGCCACATTAGAGGCATGAAATACGGCTACGCTCGCATCTCGACTATCGACCAGAACGCCGACATGCAGTTGAAGGCATTGCAGCGGGCCGGATGCAAAAAGATTTTCAAAGACGAGTTATCAGGGGCGACAACAAAGCGCCCTGCCCTACTCCGTTGTCTAAAGAGCTTGAAGGATGGCGACACGCTTATAGTCTGGAAGCTCGACAGGCTGGCCCGCAGTGTGCGCGATCTGATAACGATTGTTGAGGACTTCGAGAAACGCGGCATAGCGTTTGGTTCTCTCACCGAAGAAATCAACACCACCACACCAGGCGGCACGTTGATATTTCATATCTTCGCCGCCCTTGCCCAATTCGAACGCGGGTTGATTATCGAGCGGACCCGCGAGGGCATGAAGGCTGCAAGAGCGCGAGGCGTTAAGAGCGGACCCCCGCCGAAGTTGACCCGCCAGCAGATCGACCACGCCAAGAAGCTTATAGACAGCGGACAGCGCCGCGAGGATGTGGCCGACCTGTTCAAAGTGAGCCGCACTACCCTTTACCGTGCGCTTGCTTGACCTCCTTCCCTGTCAGATGAAGGTCCCGTTTGCTTGCTGCCAGTTGGCGAATCTGGTACAAGTAGAAATGCTTACTTGTGCGAAAGTGGAAAAGTCCACATGTCAGACAGTATGATTGTCGTTGCCTTTATTAGCCAGAAGGGCGGTCCCGGCAAGACGACGCTAGCGATCAATCTTGCTGTTGCAGCCGTTGAACAAGGGCTCGCAGCTGTAATCATCGACTTGGCCTTTTGAGATGCCCGAAGCGATGATCTGCCTCTTTGTGGAAAGATGTCTTTACTTTACGAAACTCATCAACAATGGACCTGCAAACTCCCGTTCCAACCGTGGACCCGCCATTTTAGTAGCAACATC
>JALYJG010000026.1 GCA_030775365.1 Pseudomonadota bacterium | reverse complement strand
GATATAAAGAGCATCGCCCTTGCGCAACTCGACCCGCACAACGAGGCTTTCCGAATCAGCGACGAGCGCCAGCCCGGGCTCGCCCCAGATCTGACAACTCTTCGGCAGATCGATGCGGGAGAGGCCCTCGCGGATGGATGCGAAGTAGTCTTCGAGGTTGGAGGCCTCGTGGCCGGGGAACGAGCGCGCAAAACCGCCGCCGACGTCAAAGACGTCGAGATCGACCCCTGACTTGCGGATCGTCTCAGCCGCATAGTCAATCGCGCGCGCGTACTGGGTATGGTCGAAACACAAATGGCCGACATGGAAGCAGAGGCCGATCTTGTTGGCGACCTTGGCGGCGTCCTGCAGAAGTGTCACGGCCTCGTCCGGCGAGGCACCGAACTTCCGGGACAGTGTGTGGTAAGACATGCCGTCGGGCATGCCGAGGCGGACATGGATCGCCAAATCCGCTGCCGTCTTGGTTTCTTCAAGGATCTTGTAGAGTTCCTCGAACGTATCCACCGCAAAATCGCGCACGCCATACTCGAAGTAGGCTTTGCGGATCGCTTCCCGGTTCTTGATCGGGTGCATGAAGGCCATATGGGCCTGCGGAAAGAGGTCATAGACGAGCGCGACCTCGTTCAACGAGGCGACGTCAAAACGACGCACGCCAGCATTCCACAATTGCCGGAGCACATGCGGGTTGGGATTGGCTTTGACGGCGTAAAAAATGAAGCCTGGAAAACCTTCCAGGAACTCCTTGGCCGAGCGAGTGATGGCTTCGGGATGCATGCACCGAACCGGGATGTTCGGGCGCAGCGTCTTAACCATATCTTCGATGCTGGCATAGCGCGGCAAGCCAAGTTCAAGCACATCGCGGGTTGAAGATTGCTCAACAGATTGGTCAAGATCCCCTGTGAGGGATGCGTCGTTGTAAACCATGGCCCAAACTCCCCTTGCCTGGCGCAGTCAAGCGCCTGTGTCCTTACATGCAGACAAAGGAGACGGTCTTATGCCGGAGGCGATGAAAGAACGTTGTGGCCGTTAGGGCCATCCGTCAGAGAGTAGGGATGGTTCGATTCACCTGGAATTTCAGGTTTCACGCGCCGGCCCGGCCCTTTCCATCTTTGCCTCACAACGAAGGCCTAAATTCTTCTACGGTCTGAGCCGGTCTTAACTAAACCTTACGGCTCAAGCTGCAAAAGAAGATTCCTTGGCTGCATACCACGTTCCCGATTTTGCCTGCGAGGCGCTACCGGGCGGCAAAGCGTCGTTACATAAACCAGTGGGGAACGAAAAAGGTGGTATGCCTTTGCGTCCTTGGGCCAGTGGTACGTGCGCTTCCGTAAAACACAATGTAATTCGAATCGCTTAACATTCAATAAAAATTTTTGCCTTGACGCACTTTTCCGGATTTGTTGTCAAAATAACTCACCTCATCCTCCGGATATATCGGAGCCCGCCGTGGGCAGGATTTCGTACACGACGAAGTTATCGACGCCTGTGAGGGGCACCTCCCGGATCCAGCCGGGCAAAAGTCCTTGTTGCAGCAGCTCGACGAAATGTGGACGAAAGTCCTTTGAATCGGCCGTTTCGCTGAGCTCTGGGATCGGGTGCAGATATTCAGGCGGGAACGTAAGGCAGGAGATTATGAGATCAATATGGCGCCGCCGGATAATGGCCTCGGCCTCGCGGGGATCGGTCGTGGAGAACATATGGTAGGCATCCAGATTGCCGGCCGTATCAAGAAAGGGGGCCGCCAAAGCCTCATGCGGTGTTCGGAAAAGAAGCTCTGGCCCGAGATCCATGTCGTTGGCTATGAGCCGTGGGCGGTCGCCGAAGCGCTTAGGGTCGTTAAGAATCCCGGCCAGGACATGCAAATCGCAGGCATTGGCGACATTGCTGGCGGCCGGGAAAAGGAGCGCTGTCGCATCCAGCGTCCCATCCAGAAGGTCGGGCAAAAGAACCGAGAATAAAGGGCCGGCGACAAGCAACAGACCGCATTCGGTGAAGGCTTTCCCGGGCTCTCGCCAGCGTCGGCTCCACCGCGCCCCTGTCCTGAGCCAGCCTCGTTGCAGCAGGACGCTAAAGGGCAGGACAGCCAGCATCCCCATCACCCCCTCGAAACGTGCTTGATAGAAAGTGGCGAGAGCGATCGCTGCCAGCAAAAGCGTCAGCAAGAGGCCCCATAGGGGACGCCTCTCCGCCGGCGCCTTGATCATGAAATAAACACCGCAGGCGAAAGCCGCGAGCGGGTAGCTTAAATGCGTATAAAGATCCTGAATACTGGATGCCGAGGGAAAGCCCCTGGCCAGTGGCAAGGCCTCCCCGACTTCGCCCAGGACAAGATGCGAAAGTAGGGGGTCCATAGCCCCAAAGGGCCCGCTGAGAAGCGCCGGAAAACGATAGAAAAAAAGGCCCGCCGTCACGAAGGCCATCCCGAGCGCCACAAGCAGCCTGGTTGGCACCGAACGGTCGGCGACCGCCGCGGAGCCGACAAAACAGATAGCGATACCTCCCGCCATCGCCACATAGGCAACCGAGTAGCTTAAGAGTTCCGGCGTCATGAGATCGGCCGGCGAACGGGCGGTCAGTAGGCACGCCGCGCTGCCAAGAGCGAGCGCAAGACCAAAGGACCTTCCGTGACGACATGCGGCCCCGCCCTTGATGGCGCCCCAAAGGCCCAACCATGCTGCGATCAGAAGCAGCCAGGGCAGTATCTCGAGGGCGATCGTCATGCCGACCGCGAGCGTGACCCCGCAGGCGACGCCCCAGCGCGGATGGGCAGGCGCCTCCAGCATGCGCAGCGCGCAGCCAAAGGCGAGAGCCACAAGGATAAGGTTTAAACCATGATGGTCGACATGCCCGGGTTGAAACATGTAGATGAGCATCGTGGCAAAGAGCGCGCTGTAGGCGGTTACGCCTGTCCAGGCCACCGGCAAAAAACATCTCGCCACCCAGCGGAGCGTCAAAAGAAGCGCGGCGAAAAGCAGGACCGGGTATATGAGCGCCATGGATATGGCGGCATCCGCGGGCTGTTGACCCCCAATCTCGCAGACCCATAGAAGGACAGCCATTGGGAGCTGCGCGAGGCGCGAAAAGGGGATTTCCGCGCCGTAAGGCGGGTTGAGTCGGTGCTGCACATTGTCATACCAGCTGCCGCCGCGAAGCCAGTCGAGCAGCTGTGTCAGATACATGTAATCGTCGGGATCGGGCAGGTTGCTCTTCAGGGCCTGACTGTCGCGACAGACGACAAAGCAAAAGGCGTAATAAAGTACGACGACCAACCAAAGTCCATGAAACGGCGGACGGAATACGGCGCCGGCCGATATTCCGCGGCGCCGTCCGGGGCTTGCTGGCACAGTCATGGCTGTGGCGCCGTCTTTTCGGCGCCGTCGGTGGCTGCGGGGTTGCCAGGAGAGGTTTCAGTTGTCGGTGTGACGGCGGACGTCGCGGCGGCTGGGGTACCTGGCGGAAGAACTTCATAAACGGCAAAATTCTTGAGGCGCGTGTCCTGCACGCGTTTGAGCCATTTGGGTGCCCGGTTGCGGATGAGAGATTCGACGAAATGAGGTGCGAAGTCCCGGCCGACAGCGGAATCGGGCTGATCGATGCTCGTGCGAAGATAAGAAAGCGGAATCGTCGCGCAGGTTACGACGACGTCAATATGCCGTCGCCGGGCAATGCTTTCGGCTTCCTGAGCATAGGGCGTCGAAAAAAAGCGGTAGGCGTCGATATTGCCCCAGGTGTCGAGGAAGGGCGCTGCCAATACCCGGTGTGAGGTGCGGAAAAGAAGTTCGGGCCCCAGTCCCATCTCATTGGCGATTAAGCGTGGGTGGCTGCCGAGATTATTGGAATCTCTCAACACTTGTTCGAGAATATAAGTATCGCAGAAGTTCTCGTTGTTTGACGTCACGGGAAAAAGCAGCACGCCGGTATTGAAGCTTCGTCCATCGATAAGGGCCGGGACGAAGACCGCGGGCAGAGGGCCGACGAGCAGCAAAAGGCCAATCTCGGCAAAGACTTTTTGCCGGCCTTTATAGTGGGCGCCAATCCACAGCCACCCGCGCTGCAAAAACACCACCAAAGGGACGATCGCCAGCATCGCCATCGTACCGCCGTAGCGGCACTGGTAAAATGTCGTTAACAGCAATGCTGATAGAAGCAATGTCAGCAGCAGTCCCCAAGTCCACCGCTCCTTCTCGCTTGCGGCCTGGCTGAGGCGGTAAAGTCCTGTCCCGAGGCCAAGTAATGTGAAGCTCAGATAGGTCAGCAGCCTCAGATGGCTGTGAAAACGATCCGCCAGTGGCATGGCCTCGGTTACGCCATTAAGGATGAGAGCCTGGAGTTCCGGGTCCATCGCGCCATACGGGCCCGTCACGAGGTCCGGAAATCGGTGCAGGAACAAAAATCCTGTCAGGCCGGCGAGCAGGGCACCCGCCAGCGCGCGCCAGGCAAGCGCCGCCTGGCCGACCGCGGCCACCCCGGCAAAACACAAAGCTATTCCGCCCGTCAGAAAAACATAGACGACCGAATAAGTTAAAAGATCCTGGGTGAAGAAATCCGACGGCCGTCGCGTGATGAGAAGACATAAGATGCTGAAAAGGTGGAGGCTCAGGCCGAAAGCCAAGCCGCTCCGCCCGGCCTCGCGGCCCTTTATAACTGCCCAAAGCCCCAGCCATGCCGCGAGCAGGAGCATCCAAGGCAGTATCTCAAGCGCTAAGGTTTGCCCGAGAGCTAAAATCGCGCCCGTCAATACGGCCCAACCCGCTTCCGCCGGTTGCTCGGTCAAGCGTAATGCGGCCCAAAGGGCCACGGCTGTAACGACGATCATCAGGCCGTGATGATCCACATGGCCCGGCTGGAACATATACATCATGGGCGTGGCAAACAGCGCAACATAGGCGCTCAGCCCGGCCCAGGATTTCGGCATGAAGCTCTCCGCCACTTTCCGCAGGGCCACAAAGAAAAGGGCCAGCAAAAGGAGGGGATAGATGAGGGCCATGACGATGGAGCTGCCGCGAAGGCCAAGCCCAAAATGTTCAAAGAGCAGAACAAGGGCGGCCATCGGCAGCTGCGCCAGGCGAGAGAAATGGATTACGACGCCTTCGGGAGGATTGAGCCTGTGCTGGATGTTGTCATACCAGGGCTGACCTTTCAGCCAGTCCATGACCTGGACGAGATACATATAGTCATCTGGATCCGGAAAATTGCCCCGCAGCAGCTGGCTATGCGGAACGACGAGATAGCACCAAGCAAAATACAAAAGTACGGCAAGCCAAAGGCCTTCGAAAGGCGGCCCAAACATTGGCGCGAAGGACTTTAGGAAACGAGTAACGGATGAACGCATGTGTTTCTTAAAACTTTCTGTTCCTTAGCTTGTAGACGTAGGAGATGACCTCAGCAACCGCGCGATAATGTTGGGTGGGGATGGCGTGGTCCACATCGACCGTATCGTAAAGCGCCCGCGCGAGCGGCGGGTTGCTGACAAGCGGCACATTATGTTCGCTCGCCACTTCGCGAATTCGGTCGGCGATAAGGTTGAGACCTTTGGCCACGACGATAGGCGCTGCCATCTTTTTGTTGTCGTATTGCAAGGCTATGGCGTAATGGGTCGGGTTCGTGACGACGACATCGGCTTTTGGCACTTGCGCCATCATGCGTTTGCGTGCCTTGTCGAGACGGATTTGACGCAGGCGCGACTTGATCATCGGATCGCCTTCCTGCTGCTTGAACTCGTCCTTGACCTCGGATTTGGTCATGCGCAGGTTTTTAAAGTATTGATAGCGTTGATAGACAAGATCGGCGATCGCAATGACAGCGAAGACGACGATTAAGATGATGATCAGATGCACAGCTTTGGCATGCAAAAACGCTAAAACCGCTTCAATCGGTTGTCCTGTGAAATTGGGCACCATATAAGCAACGGGCAGCAGCGTGACCACGACGGCACCGCCCAGCACGACCAGTTTGCCGAAGCTCTTGCCGAGTTCGACGAGAGCGACGGTAGAAAACAGCCGGTTCAGCCCGCTTCGGGGCGAGAGCCTTGTGAGATCGGGCTTGATCGACTCAAGAGAGGCGAAAAAACCGGTTTGCACCATGGTACCAGCCACGGCCGCCGCGGCCATAACAGCGAAGAGCAGTCCGGTCGCTTCCACGACATGAGCCAAAGTGAGGAAGATCGTCGTCTGCATGCCGCGGTCATCGATCGCAATGGCGTGGGGCATCTCGAGGAAGACGCGCAGGATCATCATCAGTTTCTCGGCCATGGGCGGCGCCAGCCACATCACGACGATCAGAATGCCCATGAAAACGACCCAAGCCGCGGTTTCGCGGCTGATGGGCAGTTGCCCTCGGTCACGCGCCTCGCCAAGGCGCTTGCTCGTCGGTTGTTCAGTTTTTTGGTCTTGGTCTTCTTCGGCCACGGCTTTGCCTCAACGTTGCCTTAACGCCCAAAAAGCGCACCCACGGTTTCGTCGCAATAGTGCAGCCAGAACGTCATGATACCTGCGACGGTCAGAGATAAAAGCGCAAGGCCGCCCCATATCTGCACGGGTACGGCAACGAGGAACAGCTGAACCTGCGGCATGAGTCGCTGCATCATGCCGATCGCCATATACATCAAAAGCCCCATGACTAGAAAGGGCGTCGCCAATTCGACGCCGACGACGAAACTATGGCTGACGGTCTGAATAATGAATTGGGTCATGTCACTGATTATAATGGTCCCGCCGGGCGGAAACATCTCATAAAGCGCGCGGATGGCGAGAAAAAAGAAATGATCGAGGCCAGTCACGAAGATCAGGGTCACGCCGGCGACGCCGAGAAAGGCGCTGGCCAGTGGGCTCTGCGAGGCAAGGGCCGGGTTTAGGATCGTGGCGTTCGAGAGGCCCGTTTGCAGCGATACGACCGAACCCGCTGTTTCGATGGCATTGACGACGAGGCGCAAGACCGTGCCAAAAAATACTCCAACGAGCACTTCGTGACCGACGAGGAGGGCCATGGCGCCCATGGCCTCCGGCGCTGCCGGCATGCGGGGTAACAGTGGTTCCATGAGGACGAAGCTGATCGCGAGCGCCAAGATCATGCGCAGCCTCGGAGCGACATAGCTTTCGGCAAGGCCCGGAAACAGCATGAGGATCGAGCCCACCCGACAGAAGATCAGCAGAAACACGAAAACATGGCCGGAAAGTAGCTTGTCGAGATGAATTGTTGTCATCGACTAGTTACTCGCCCCGATCTGCACGATGCGGCTCATGAGTAGCTGGGTGAAACCACCGAGCGTCGATAGCATAAAGGGGAGAAGCCAGAGAGTGAGGCCCGAGATCACAAGCATCTTCGGGATGAACGTGAGCGTCATTTCCTGAATTTGCGTCACGGCCTGTAGCAGCGACACGGTCACACCGATGACAAGCCCCGCCAGCAGCACCGGCCCGGCAACTTTCAGCATGACGATGATCGCCTCGCGGCAAATTTCGATGACTTCGGCTTCGTTCATGACAGGGGCGTGCAGGAGGAATCGGCGAGATCCCAGTGTAGACGAAAAGGGCGCCTATTGAAACGCCGTTTCCGAGAAACTGCGCAACTTGCGGCTGTGCAGGGTTTCGACCCCGGTCTCATGGAGCAATTCCATGGCCCGTACGCCAATTTGCAAGTGCTGATCGATTTGCTGGCGATAGAAGCGGTTGGCCATGCCGGGCAGTTTTATCTCGCCATGCAAGGGCCGGTCGGACACGCACAGCAGCGTGCCATAGGGGACGCGAAACCGAAAACCGTTGGCGGCGATGACAGCCGATTCCATATCGAGAGCGATAGCGCGGCTTTGATTGAAATGTTGAACGAGCTTGTCATAGCCGCCAATCTCCCAGTTGCGGTTGTCGGTCGTTACGACAGTGCCTGTGCGCATGACCGATTTAAGTTCGTAGCCCTCGAATCCGGTGATTTGCGCAACGGCCGCTTCAAGGGCCCGCTGCACCTCGGCCAGGGCCGGTACAGGGACCCAGACGGGCAAATCATCGTCGAGCACATGATCGTCGCGCACATAGCCATGGGCCAGGACGTAGTCGCCCAGTTTCTGCGTGTCACGCAAGCCGGCACAGTGGCCGAGCATCATCCAGGCGCTGGGCCGTATGACGGCGATATGGTCAGAGATCGTGCGTGCATTGCTGGGTCCGACACCGATATTCACGATGGTAATGCCGTTATGATCATTGCGGGCCATATGGTAGGCCGGCATCTGCGGCAACCGGGAAAGCCTTTGACCTGAGGTCGCGCCATCACCCAGATTGGCGTTCGGTGTGACGTGGCCGCCCGGCTCTATGAGAGCTGTGTATTGCCGCCGATATTTGATCTGTTCGGGATCATCGGTCCTTGCCATCGTCTCGGTCGCCAGACGCACGAATTCGTCGACGTAAAACTGGTAATTGGTGAAGATCACGAAATTTTGGAAATGCGCTGGGTCGCTGCCGGTGTAATGCCGTAGTCGATGCAGCGAATAGTCCACGCGCGGCGCTGTAAACAGCGACAGCGGATGATCGCCGCCCGGCGGCGGGACATGCGTCCCGTTGGCTATGCTGTCATCCATGGAGGCCAGGTCCGGCAGGTCGAAAGTCTGCCGCATCAGCGCTATGCGTTCGGGTTCGAGACCGCCTTCGACATGCATGCTGTCGTGAAAGGCGAAATGGATCGGTATGGGGGAGGCGCTGACGCCGACCTCGAGCGGCACGCGGTGGTTCTTGAGGAGCAGCGCAAACTGCTCGGTATAATAGCGCTCGAACAGATCGGGGCGCGTCAGCGTCGTGCTATAGCGGCCGGGCTGCGCTACGAAGCCGAAAGCCAGCCGCGTATCCACTTTTGCGGCGCGCGTCGTCGTAATGGCGACGTAAGGGTAATAGGCCGAAATCGAATCTTGCGTCATTTTGCCAGCGGCTAAACTATGAAAGCAGGTTTTCAACAGATTGGTGTTGGCCTCATAGATCTCCCGGACATAGGCGAAAGCCTCTGCGGCATCCATGAACATCCGGGAGGGTAGCTCGGTCTCATGCGGCGACGATCCCGGCTTTTTGTGCGTGCGCAAATAGCTGTAGATTTTCTCGACCGTACGAATGCTCGGGGAGCGGGAGCCACTGCGCAGGTCGAACACAAAATTGGGATCATTTAGAACCGTCCGGCCGAAAACCGTCGGGGACATTCCTGTCGCTGTGAGAAACTCTTCGACCTTTTCTTTCAAGTTTAAAAGCGTATCCGGCATCAAAATAGTATAATAGTAATTATCCTATTGTGTCAATAGGAAACAAACTATTGAATAAAAACAAAGCCGTGAAGGGGTCGGCGTCTCTTATTCCGCCTGCGGAGGCTTTGCGAAGGCGTGTGAGATTACGAATTTAAGCCCATGAGAGATTTTGCGAAATCGCGGGCGCTAAAAGGTTGGAGGTCTTCGGCGCCCTCGCCGACGCCTATGGCATGAATGGGCAGACGGTACTGCTCCGCCAGTGCCACGAGAACGCCGCCCTTTGCCGAACCATCCAATTTGGTGACGATGAGGCCGGTTATCTGTGTCAGGGTTTTAAACACTTCGACTTGCGTATGGGCGTTCTGGCCGGTCGTGGCGTCAAGCACAAGCAGCGTTGCATGCGGCGCGGTGGGGTCAATTTTCTTGAGGACACGCACGAGCTTGGCCAACTCCTGCATGAGGTCGCCTTTGTTATGGAGACGGCCTGCGGTATCGATGAGCAGAAGGTCGGCCTGGTCTTTACGCGCTGTCTCGAGCGCCTGATAGGCAACGGCCGCGGAATCGCTGTCGGCGGCGCCGGCAAAAACAGGCGCCCCTGTTCGCTCACCCCATATCTTCAACTGACTGACGGCGGCTGCGCGAAACGTGTCGCCTGCCGCCAGCACGATTTTCAATCCCTGCTGTCGATAGTAATGCGCCAGTTTGCCGATCGTAGTCGTCTTGCCGACCCCGTTGACCCCGGCCACCAGAACAACAAAGGGCTTATGCGACGGATCGATAGCAAGCGGCACGGCAACGGGTTCCAGAAGTGCCGCGATCTGCTCGGCAAGAGCGTTCTTCACTTCGGTTTCCGATACATCCTTGCCGAAGCGGTGTTGGGAGAATTCGGTGACGAGGCGCTCGGCCGTGCGTGGCCCGAGATCCGTCGCTGTGAGAAGATCCTCAAGCGCCAAAAGTCTTTCCTCGTCGAGGCGCTGCTTCGTGAAAACGCCCGAAATTCCTTCGGATATTTTCGTCGAACTGCGCTGCAGGCCGCTTCTTAGGCGCGAAAGCCAGTTTGATTTGTCTTCGGACATGACCTAGAGCATCCCGGCGACAAGGAAGCCGGCTCCCGCCAGCCCCAAGAGCGCCGAGAGCGCCAGTAGGCGGCGCCTTTTAGTAAGAATGACGATAGCTATGAGCGCGATGGCGACCTGAAAGCAGGTCACAGCGCGCGCGATGGTTTCGTGCTTTTCCATATGCTTTTCCGAGGCACGCGACAGAGCTTCGGCCCGCGTCTTGATCTCTTCTTCCTCGTGCCGATACTTGTCGGTGCGCGCGTCGAGTGTAGGGTCCGGTGAGGCCTCCGTCCCAGGGGCCATTTTTTTCAGGATGGCGTTTTGCGTCTCGACCACGAGGGCCTTGATGCCCTTCGCCTGGTAATAGCCCCATTGGTCGGATGCCCTTATTTGCTCCATCATCGCATCATTGGCGTAGCTTGAAGCGGCGAGACCGCTGATGGCCGCCATGACCGCATAAAGCGCTGCCATAAGCGCGCACCATTTGAGCCAACCGTCGGCGCCCTGCGCGGCCGCGTGGTGGATGTGCTCCTCGATCTTTTCTGTTGGCGATTCAATCTCTTCAGTCACGGCTCAGCCTCGTTTCAGTTCGTTGTCACGGAAGTAAGAAATTCGTCGTCGAGCTCGCCGCGGTAAACCATGGCCGTGGGACCAAGCAGAAGGACGTGATCATCTTCAGCGCGCCATTCGACGACAACTTCGCCGCCGTCCATCACAATTGTCGCGCGACGAGCGGACACCCCCCGCCGCACAGCGGCAACCAGCGTAGCGCAGGCGCCGGAGCCGCAGGCCGGCGTAAGCCCGGCGCCTCGTTCCCAGACCCGCATGCGGATGCGGTCCGGTGCGAGGATCTGAGCGATCTCGATGTTGCAGCGGTCTGGGAACAGCGCATCATGTTCCAGTTTGGGCCCGAGCTCGGCGAGCGGCACGTCGTTCGTGTCAACGACAAAGTAAACGGCGTGGGGGTTCCCCATATTGACAGAGCAGGGGTCTTTGAGCATCCCGAGTTGAAGCGGAAGGTGCAGAGTGTCCATAGCGCGGCTTAGCGGAATATCTTTCCAATCCAGACGCGGCGGGCCGAAATCGACGGCGATAAGGCCAGAGGCGTCCTCAAAAACACTTAAAAGACCCGCGACCGTTTCGACGATTGCGTGCTTGCGGCCAAGCTCGTCGAAAAGAAGACGAGCGATGCAGCGTGTGACATTACCGCAGGCTCTTTGCTCCGAACCATCTGAATTATACATATCGAGATAAACATCGGTACCTGCCGAGCGTGGCGGCTGGATGATCACAAGCTGATCATAGCCGATCCCCGTCCTGCGATTGGCAAGCGCGATCAACGCCGGGGCTGCGGGTTTAAAATTTTGCTGACGGCCGTCGAAGATGACGAAATCGTTGCCCAGCCCGTGCATTTTAAGGAAAGCCCTGTTCATTCCGGCTTTATAGAACAGGCGCTAGGAGGACGAAAGCCCTTCAGATAAGGGGCCCGCTTCAGGGCCGCCGATGGGTTACCGGACATGAAGATCCGGTAACCAGCGGGCGCTCAGCGCCGCGCTGCGAGAGGCTCGTTGCCGCCAGTGTTGCCGTTTTGATCTTCCATTTCTTCAGGCGCAAAGAACGGACTGGCCGGCGCGCGCTTCTGCACTTCGGCTTCGCTGTTTGCCGGGGCTGCGCTGGCAGTATTGCCGCTCGGCTCGTTCCCAGCAGGCTGCGCGGCCGAATTGCCGGGCGTGCCATAATAATTGTTCGGCACTTCAGGCTGCTGGCCGAACGCGGTCGGCGGTGTCCCGGGCGTCACGGGTACGCCACGCGCCCGTTGCTCGACGGCGGTGGCCTCGTTGATTGCTTCGATAATGCGGTAATAGTGCTCGGCATGCTGAAGATAGTTTTCAGCTGCAACGCGATCGCCCGAGGATTGGGCATCGCGCGCGAGCGCCTGATATTTTTCGTGCACCTGCCAGGCGTTGCCGCGAACGCGCACATCGGTGCAGTTGCTGTCAAAAGTCTGATGGCGGAGCGAAGCCGCTGAACGTGGTCGATTATCGCGTAGGGCGGGATTGCTGCCGGTATTGCCGTTACCATTGCCGCCACCGCCACCGTGGTGGCCGCCGCCTCCTCCGCCGCCACCGCCGTGATGACGTCCCCGAGGCCGCCGACCGTTGTTAGGGCCACCCTGTCTCATGAATTTTTTCCGTTCTTTTGTATGTTCACGTTTACATCCCGTGCCGGATTATCCTGGTCAAAAAAAGCGTCTTTTAGGCGCAGGTATAATCGACGGTTCCGCTTGTCACAGTGTAGTCCCGTCCGTGACTGAAGGTCCTCTTCAGCTCAGGTCATGCCTGTTATTGAACAAGGCATGAGGGGCAAGCAGTGGTTATCCTACCGGTACCCCGTAGCACAGACAAGAATTATTTTAACGAATCTACCCGATTTGATGCCATTTATTGCAGAAAAAGCGGCAACTCTCACCGGGCGCATCAGCGGCGCTCGACGAGCATTTGTTTCGTTTGAGCAATAGCCTTGGCCGGATTTAGGCCTTTCGGGCAGGTATTCGTGCAGTTCATGATCGTGTGGCAGCGGTAGAGCTTGAAGGGATCCTCGAGTTCGTCGAGGCGCTCGCCCGTCGCCTCGTCACGGCTGTCGACCAACCAGCGGGAGGCCTGTAAAAGCGTCGCCGGCCCTAAATAACGGTCGCCATTCCACCAATAGCTTGGGCAGCTGGTTGAGCAGCAGAAACACAAAATGCATTCGTAAAGCCCATCGAGCTTGGCTCGGTCTTCCGGGGATTGCAGCCTCTCAGTGTCCGGCGGCGGCGGTGTATCGGTCTGCAACCAAGGTTTGATCGAAGCGTATTGCGCATAAGCGTGTGTCAAATTGGGTACAAGATCCTTTACGACCTCCATATGGGGCAGCGGGTGAACACGGATCTCACCTTTGATGTCGTCCATCGCTTTTGTGCAGGCCAGCGTATTGGTGCCGTCGATATTCATGGCGCAGGAACCACATATGCCTTCCCGACAAGAGCGGCGGAAGGTGAGGGTGCTGTCGATATCGTTCTTGATGTGGATGAGTGCATCCAAAACCATCGGGCCGCACGCATCGAGATCGATCGTGTACTCATCCATGTGCGGGTTTGCGTCGTCGTCCGGCGACCAGCGATAAACTCTCAGCTTCCGCGTGCGCTTAGCGTCCGCGGGTGCCGGGTGTTTCGTGCCGTCCTTAACGACCGAGTTTTTTGGCAGGAAAAATTCAACCATGTTGCACCTTAATAAGTGCGGGCTTTGGGCGGAACAACCTTAACATCATCGGTCAGCGTGTACAAATGCACAGGTCTCGTGCTGATGCGGGTCGTGCCTTTGTCGTCCACCCAGACCGTCGAATGCTTCATCCATTGATCGTCGTCGCGACGCGCGAAATCCTCGCGGGCGTGGGCGCCACGGGACTCCTTGCGGTTTGCGGCGCAATCAATTGTCGCCAGCGCCTGGATCATGAGATTGTCGAGCTCGAGCGTTTCGACGAGATCGGAATTCCATATCAGCGACCGGTCGGTAATGCCGATGCGGTCACGTTTATCCCAAGCGGCGCGGACGCTTTTCTGTCCTTGCGCCAGCGACTCCCCGGTGCGGAAAACGGCGCAATCGTTCTGCATGGCCTTTTGCATCTCGAGGCGCAAATGGGCGGTGCGGATGTCACCCTTGGCGGGGCGGAATTTATCGAGCCGCGCGACGGCAAAATCGCCAGCGTCCTTGGGTAGATCCTTTTGCTTGGTCTCGGGCTTTATGAGTTCGCGGGCGCGAATGGCGGCCGCGCGTCCAAAGACCACGAGAT
>JALYJG010000025.1 GCA_030775365.1 Pseudomonadota bacterium | reverse complement strand
ACTGAAGTGATAACGCGCAAGGTCAATAGCGCGGGCAAGATCCCCGACCATGTCGGGGCGCTCCATGCCCCAAATCGACGTGCGCATATCGCCGCGCGCCATATTCTTGACGCTTTGCGCCAGCGCCTTCAAAGGCATGGAATTGCGGCCACGCAAGGCGAGATAAGTACCGGCCGCGACAAAGGCGGCCACGAGCAGACTGCATAAGCTCGCCAGCGTCAGCAGCATCGACCAAAAATGCAAGTGCTGTTGCGCCTCAAGGCGATTAGCGGCCGCAGCGCTTTCGAGGCGTGAGTCGAGAACGGGCAGAGCCGCGTAAAGTGGCGCCATATCAGCAGCCGTGAAATTATTCGGATCCTTTTCAGCTTTTTGCAGAGCCGAATCGAACACGGCCACTATCGCCTGAAGATCGTGCCGGGACTCGCCGGGGGTCTTCCCTGGCAAGTGCGACACGACATCGGCGGCTGTTTTGCTCTGAGCGCGCATGTCAGAGAGAAGACTGGCCTCGTGGCTGGCGGCAAAGTTTTGGGCAAAGCCGACAAAACCGCTATACCCGAGGGCCCGGCTGAGCTTGTCGAAGGCTTCCTGATCATCAAGAAAGGCAGCCCCCGGTGCTGCCATGACGGCGTCGGCGTGATCGAGCTGCAATTTCACATAGCCGGTAGCTGCGATCAGCGCCACGCACGCGCATAAAACCAGGCCTAAAACGAGGCCGGCTGTACGTCCTGCAAATGGAGACTGAGAAGGCTGAGGGGTATCCATAAACCGCTCATGAGGTAAACCCGGGAAGGCAACCCATTATGGACAATTATGGTTAAAAAAGCAAACATCCCAAAGAGATAGATCAGGGCTTTGATAAAAAACATAAAGCAGTGCTGGCCGTTGCGCGTGGGCGAGGATTTTGTCCCCTGCGCGACGCGCATGACAAGAGGCGCGCCTGACAACAAGCGCCCCTGACAACAAGCGGCCTTGACGCTCAGCGTTTACGCAACCTTTTAAAAAATGCGCTAAAGCGGTGGCGGTTCTGTTCGTACCAGACAACACCCCTGTCACGGACCCAGTTCAGTTGAATGGCACGGCGCGGCCCCTCACAGGATTCGTGCCCGTGCCAGGCATTGGGCTGGTTCAGAAAAGCCAAAAGAGTGCCCCGCTCCGGCGGCACCTCGGCAAACGCATCATTCAAATTATCCGGCGATCGAAGCAAACGCAGCCGGCCGCCGGGCTTTTCCCACTGACCGTTCATATAAATCAGCACCGTTATGAGCTTGCTTCGGCTATCGGTGTGAATTTGCCCATCCGTTGCACGGCATTGACCACGCACCGTGACCATCGTGGGGCGGTTGCGCAGATCGACCCCGAATTTTTCCGACATCACGTCCGTCATTTCGGGTCCAGCGATCTCATCCATAAATTTCTGAAACTTTGGGCCGAATTCCAGCGTAGGTAATGGGAAACTGCCCGGAAGGTCCACCTTCGGGTAATCAGCCTCGATGCCTTCGACCGCTTCCACCCTCACGAAACCCGGCACAATCAAATAGGGGTAGGGATCTTGCTGAACGGCTGTGCCGCGGAGGGCCTCAATGTTGATCGTCTCGACAGTCATGGTTTAGCTCGAACCCGCCTTCTTTGGTGCATGATCATGGAGATATTCGCTCATGCTTTTTGCCAGCGTGACGAAATCGGACGGAATCATCATCACCACCGTGCTGTTATTCTCGGCGCCGACCTCGGCAATCATCTGCATGCGGCGCAATTCGAGGGCAGCGGGGTTCTCGGCCATCTGCGCCGAGGCTTGGGCAAGCTTAATCGAGGCCTCGAACTCCGCCTCGGATTTGATGATGCGCGCGCGCTTCTCGCGAATAGCCTCCGCCTGCATTGCCATGACCTGTTGCATGGCTACCGGAAGCTCGACGTCCTTCATTTCGAAACGCTCAACCTCAAGGCCCCAACGCTTTGTGGAGTCGACCACGCTGGCCCGCAATAAATCATTAATCTTGTTGCGCTCCTGCAGAACTTCATCGAGGTCGTGCTGCCCGATAATGTTGCGCAGACTAGTCAGAGCCAGCTGGTACACGGCTGCTTGCGAATCGGCCACGGCGATGATGGATTTAGAGGCGTCGACAATCCGGTACCACAGCACCGCATTGACCTTGATGGTCACGCTGTCGCGCGTAATCGTTTCCTGTTGTTCAGCCGTAACCGTCTTGGTTCGGATGTCGATCGTGGAGGCGCGTTCGATGCCAAGCGGGATGATCCAGTAAAGTCCGGGCCCCCTGAGGCCGACATAACGACCAAGCCGGAAAACGACACCCCGTTGATATTCTTGCGCAATACGCAAACCGCTTAAGAAAAGAAGCAGGACGATGATAGCAACAGGTACGAACGTCACCGTGGGAACCTCCGTTGAGTCATGAACACAACGGATTTAAGCATGCTCACAGATATTTGTCATGCCGCGAAATCGGCGGGTCAGTGCGGTTTAAAGAGGTTTGGGCGGGGCTTGGATGGGGTGGATTTCCCCGCTCCGAAGAAGCCCCCAAAAAGCAAAACGCCCGGCACATGAGTTATGTGCCAGACGTCCTAGTGCTTGACCGTATTATGTCTTACTTGGCTTCTGCGGTCGGGAAAGTTGTCTTAGCTTTCTTGGCAGGACGTTCCGCTTCCTTAACTTCAGTTTTTGGAGCTTCAACCATAATATGCCTCCTAAGTTGCTGGTTAACGGTAGGTTGTTACTAACAAAAACTGACCTCAATAGTCAAGAAAATTGTCGGGGTTTTCCGAGATTGCTGACGCCACCAGGGAAAACATTTTGAAAACCTTATGCGCTTTCCGTTTGCTTGTGAGTTCATTTGCGCTTCGTGCGCCATAAACTGTCGCGCTTACACTTTGCCGCGCTTGCGAAGCTCGTCTGTGATTCGGTCGGCGACGAGTTGCATATCATTCAAGGGTGCGTAGCTGAAATCTTCGAGATGTCCCTCGAAAGTTCGGGTCAAACCGTCGTCGCGCATCGATTGATGAAAGCGACGAAACTTATCCGAGCCGCCCGGCAGATTGATCACGTAAACCGGCTTCCCTGTCGTGCAGGCTTCGGACACCATATTGACGCTGTCACATGTCGCCAAAATGTAGTCCGCCACGCCCAGCATGCCATAATAGGGGTTGGAACCCTTGCCGTCCCAAATGAAGCAAGGCAGCCCCTGCAGCCCTTGCTGAAGAATCGCCAGATTGTCATCACCCGTGCGACGCGAAGGAGTAATAATGAGGCTACCCTTCGTTTGCCGCGCGAGTTCGGCTAGATGCCGAACCAGCGGGGTCATTTCGCGCGGTGTGAGCTGGTAGACGGCATTGCTACCTCCGATCAAAACGACGATGCGCGGCCGGGGCAAATGCGCGATTTGTGGCAAAAGCGATGCAGCTTCGCGCTCCAGCATAGCTCCCGTAACACGGTGCAAAGCGCCGCGCGTGGTTATAATATTCGGCCCCGTCAGCCCGTCATGGCGAGGCACAACGACAAGATCGAACCGAGTTGGGCTGATCACGGGGTTTTGCAGCTGCACCGTGAAAGTTCCTGGCTGGCCCTGGGACACTGAGTCCCTGCGGATGTACAATGAGGCCGGAATACTCCCGCGTCCCGTGGCAATCACAAGATCTGGCCAGGGCGGTCGGATAGGATCACCCTCGGGGCTGAAAGCGTGCCGCAGCCCAACCCTTAGGAATGGACTTAACTGTTTCCAGGGCGGGCGAAGCACTGTTCGCTTAACCAAGGGCTTGACGCCGATGGCCTCGGCAAGGCCGATGCATTGGTTTTCCATACCGGCCTTACCATCGGTCACAACCCAGCATGTGGCTTGGCTACTTGGAGTCATATCGCTAGTATCCTCACTCGTTCCGTCATAGAGAGAAGCATGAAACACGTCAAACTCGACCGTATCGACTTGCGCATTTTGCGTGAATTGCAAAAAGATGGGCGCATGACCAATGTCGAATTGGCAAGACGCGTCGGTATTTCCGCCCCGCCTTGTCTGCGCCGGGTGCGCGCCTTAGAGGAGTCCGGGTATATCCGAGGCTATTACGCCGATATCGCGTCGGATAAGCTCGGTTTCGGAATTACCGTTTTTACTACTGTCTCGCTCGCCCATCACGCCGAGAGCGACCTTCTCGCTTTTGCCAAGCTTGCAGAATCATGGCCCGAAGTCCGCGAGTGTTACATGATGACTGGCGATTCCGACTTTCTTATCAAAATCGTCGCTGAGGATTGGGATGCGTTTCAGAAGTTTTTAACGCAACGTCTTGCGGGCGCCCCTAATGTGGACCATGTGAAATCCTCACCCATCATGCAAAGAACGAAGTTCGAGCCTGGT
Source organism: Pseudomonadota bacterium (assembly GCA_030775365.1). Classification (GTDB taxonomy): domain Bacteria; phylum Pseudomonadota; class Alphaproteobacteria; order UBA9219; family UBA9219; genus JALYJG01. The sequence goes on along the minus strand of JALYJG010000025.1, from coordinate 9,955 downwards.
GTTCCCATCGAAGACAAGAACGGCTCCCCACCCAAACCCGAGGTTTAGCGACCCTTTCGGCCGAGCACTCTAGGTGGCTCGAAGCAGCTGCGCGCCCGAGGCGTTCCAGCAGGCCCGTCTCGGGAACCCGCTCGCCCTCTCCTTTCTGCCGCTTGCAGCCCTTTTAAACGAACACACAAGGGCGCGAATCTGGGTAATGACAGGGATTGGGCCGAATGCTTAAATGGCCCCATGTCGTTCACCCCAGCCTTTTTGGACGAGCTGCGCGCGCGGCTGACGTTATCCGAAATTATTGGCAAGCGCCTGCGCCTGACGCGCGCCGGCCGTGAGTTCAAAGCTTGCTGCCCGTTTCATAACGAGAAATCGCCGAGCTTTTATATCAATGATGATAAACAGTTCTACCATTGCTTCGGCTGCGGCGCGCATGGGGATGTCATCAACTTCGCGATGCGCCATGACCGGCTGAGCTTTCCGGAAGCCGTCGAGGCCTTAGCGGCCCAGGCCGGCCTCGCGGTCCCACAGAATACGCCTGTGGACAGGGAGAGATTCGACAAGGAGAAGCAACTTTTCCACGTTCTGGAGCGCGCGACGCGGTGGTTTGAGGAGCAGCTTTTCACCCCGGCTGGCCGCGAAGCGCTCGGCTATCTGCAGCGGCGCGGATTAAGCGAAGACGCCATCCGTCGCTTTAGGCTCGGCTTTGCGCCGAATGACGGACAGGCGCTGCTCCGCCAGCTCACGAGTGAAGCCCATGCGATGGATGAGCTCCTCGCAGTGGGTCTGGCCAAAAAGGCTGAGGAGCGCCAAGAATATTTCAGTTTTTTTCGCAACCGGGTGATTTTTCCCGTCGGTGACCGTAAAGGCCGAACCGTGGCATTTGGCGCGCGCATACTCGGCGAAGGCGAGCCAAAATATCTGAACTCTCCCGATCATCCGCTCTTCCATAAAGGGAAGTTGCTTTATGGCCTTTCTCGCGCACGCACAGCGCTTACACAGGATCAGCCATTGATCGTGGTGGAAGGTTATATGGACGTTATCGCATTGGCTGAGGCGGGTTTTACGGGAGCTGTAGCGCCGCTCGGGACAGCGCTGACCGAAGACCAAATCGCCATTCTCTGGAAATTATTGCCGCCGACCGATGCCCGTCTTCCTTCGCGGGATTACAGCCCAATTCTATGCTTCGATGGTGACGTCGCAGGTCTTCGCGCGGCGGCCCGCGCCATCGATCGGGTGCTCCCTCTTCTGACCCCGACACAGACCATCCGCATAGCAACGATGCCCGAAGGCCAAGACCCTGACGACCTTTTAAACCGGGGCGGCAAGACGGCAATGCAGACTGTGTTGCAGCAAGCGAAGCCTATGATCGAGGTCATATGGGAAATGACGATTGCCAATCGTCGCCTCGAGACACCGGAAGATCGAGGGGCCTTTATAGCGGCCATCAAGCAACGTGTGAGCCGAATCGGCGATGAAAATTTGCGTCAGCTCTACCTTGATGACGTAAAAAAACGGATCGCGCAGACCTTCAGCTGGCAATCCGAAAAACCGGCGCAGAACTACCCACGCGGGGAGTGGCAGGCTCAGCGCGCGAGCAAAGGGGGTTGGCGCCAGCCTCAAGGTCCTGCCTACCTTTCCCGCCGGCAGCCGCCCGTGCCCCACAGGTTACGCGAAAGGGCTCTCCTGGCGCTTATGATCAATTATCCCCAGCTATTTGATGATTTCGGGGAGGATTTTGCCCTTCTGAGCTTTGCAACCGCCGAATTGGAGACCATTCGGCAACGTCTAATTGAAATTTTATCCCGCGAATCGCACGAACCCCTTGACGTCGCAGAGGTTCATCGCCATTTGTCCCATGGGGATAATGTAAGTGGTACTCCGCAGCCCGAGCCTAAGGGACTTTCGGAAGTGCTTTCGGAAACGACGTATATGCATGTCGGCTTTGCGCGGCCCGGCCGGTCATATGAGCAGGCCCGGCAGGGTTGGAAGTCCATTTGGAGCAAGCACTTGCAAGAACAACTTCATGTGGATTTGCAGACGGCCAGGCGCCGTTACAAGGAAGACGTTTCGGACGAAAACCTGTCGCGCCTTCTGGCCTTGCGTGAGCAACTGGAAGCGATGATCAGGGAATCAGGGGATCCGGGCGTTTTCGAGGCTTCTATTTCTGTTGGTCAGGAAAACTAGAGAATGGCTAAAAAAACTTTGAAGAAACCGGCAAAGAAATTGCCCTTACCCGCGAAAGCTAAAAGCGTGAAATCAAAAAACAAGCCCGTCGGCAAAAAGCCCGCGGCAAAGAAACCAGCGCCTGCGCCGAGGCCCGCGCCGAAATTGACGGTCGTCGCAAAGACTCCTGTCAAGCCTGTGAGCCCGCCGGCGGCCAAGACCCCGCCCAAGCCTCCACTGGCTACGAAGCTGCCTCCTGCTCCCCGGCCGGAAGCCGAAAAGAAAAAACAGAGCGTGCTCGACCAACTCGAGGACCAAAAGCCGGAAGATGACAAATCCGAAGCCCCGATCATCGATACGGCTGCCGAAGCCATCAAAAAAATGATCCGGAAGGGCAAGGAACGCGGCTACGTCACAATCGACGAGATCAACGCCGCCTTGCCGCAAGACAAGATCAATTCGGATATGATCGAAGACACGATGGCGCTGTTGTCCGAAATGGGCATCAGCGTGACAGAAGGCGATGACGACGAAGCGCCAAAGAAGGACGGCGAAGAGGGCGAAGACGGTGAAAAGGGTAACGTAGCGGACGAAGATCTCGGTCGTACGGACGACCCTGTCCGCCTTTATCTCCGCGAGATGGGTTCGGTTGAACTGCTGAGCCGCGAGGGCGAAATTGCGATCGCCAAGCGTATCGAGGCCGGCCGTGAGATGATGATCGCCGGCATTTGTGAATCACCACTGACGATTCAAGCCATTCTCGGATGGCACGATGCCCTCATGGACGGCAAAATGCTGCTCCGTGAGATCATCGACCTCGAGGCCACCTATGGTGGCGGACCGACCAACGAGGCCGCGATGCTTGGCGAGGGGGAATCGGCCGAGCCACAGGAGGCCGAACCCGAGACTCCCGAAGGCGAAGAGGCGGAGGGCGGTGGCTTCGAAGGCGACGAAGAGCAGGAAAATCTATCGCTTTCGATGCTCGAAGAGAAACTAAAACCGCAAGTTACCGAGACATTCGGCAATATTGCCGTGACGTATACAAAACTTTTTAAGCTTCAGGCGCAACGCCATGCAGCCATCCATAAGGGCGAAGAGATAACGCCCCAGGCCGAGAAAAAGTTCCAAAAAACTAAAGAGGAATTGGTCGACCTCGTACGCACGGTCCGCCTCAACAATCACCGTCTCGAACAGCTCGTCCAACAGCTTTACACGCTTAACCGGCGGCTGGTCGGTATCGAAGGGCGTATCCTGCGGTTTGCCATGGATTCAGGCCTGAAGCGCGAGGATTTCCTGGCGCGCTACATAGGGCATGAACTGGATCGTAACTGGCTGGCGGATGTGTTCAATCCAAAGCCGGCGGCGATGCCCGTGAAGAAATTGATCGATAAGATCATGAAGACGGGCAAAAAGCTGGGGAAGGACGGTAAGCCCTCCACGGCTCCAGTTGAACGCGCGACGGCTAATGTGCCGCCCAATGTTAAGGCGTGGATGAAGTTCGTCGAAAAACACGAGGCTGAAACCGATCGCCTTCGGGCCGAAATCGCCTCGGTCTGCGACGAGGCCGGCCTTCCGCCCGTGGATTTCAAACGCATCGTCATGACGGTGCAAAAAGGCGAGCGCGAGGGGAACAAGGCGAAGAAGGAAATGGTCGAAGCCAATCTGCGCCTCGTCATCTCCATCGCCAAGAAATACACTAACCGCGGTTTGCAGTTCCTGGATCTCATCCAAGAGGGGAATATCGGCCTCATGAAGGCGGTCGAGAAGTTCGAATATCGCCGGGGCTACAAGTTCTCGACCTACGCCACCTGGTGGATCCGCCAAGCCATTACCCGCTCGATCGCCGACCAGGCGCGTACGATCCGCATCCCCGTGCACATGATCGAAACCATCAATAAGTTGGTACGCACGAGCCGCCAAATGCTCCATGAAATCGGCCGGGAGCCGACCCCGGAGGAACTGGCCGAAAAACTCCACATGCCGCTCGAGAAGGTGCGCAAAGTCCTCAAGATCGCCAAAGAACCAATCAGCCTTGAGACGCCTATCGGCGATGAGGAAGATTCGCATCTCGGTGATTTCATCGAAGATAAGAACGCCGTACAGCCCCTGGATTCCGCCATCCTCGGCAATCTGCGGGAAACCACGACGCGCGTTCTCGCCACCCTGACGCCGCGCGAGGAGCGCGTCTTGCGCATGCGTTTTGGCATCGGGATGAACACGGACCATACGCTTGAAGAAGTGGGCCAACAGTTCAGCGTCACGCGCGAACGAATTCGGCAGATTGAGGCCAAAGCGCTGCGCAAGTTGAAGCATCCTTCACGTTCGAGGAAACTGCGGAGTTTCCTCGACACGTAAAGGGCCGCGCAGCCCAACGGGCCCACGCAAGGGCGCGCGTAATGGGCGACCTAAAGGCCTCGCCGCTGTGGTGTTTCCCCGCCGCCGCTTTGCCGTTGTATCTTCTTGTCATCAAATTATCAGGCCCTTACGCCCCCATGCGGCATCCCGCATGTGCCTTTGATGTCGCTTTTGCTACTAGGGAAGGCTCGATATTTGCCACCAACGAAAGGACATCCTATGCGTAAATCGCTCACCATACTCGGCTGCATGGCCCTTATAGCAGCGCCTGGATTTGTCGGTTCCGCCGCCGCTTACAACAATGTCGACAACTCGGCGACCACCACTTACCAAACGCGCACCTATCAAAGCTCGACCTATCAAAACCAGAACGGTTATCAAAACAACAACGGATATGCGAACGCTAACGGGTATCAAAATGCCCGAAACAACGGTACCGGTTACGAGCATTCCATGTACCAACGGACACCGGATACCGGAGCCATGCAAATGGAGCCGTACGAAAAAAATGGCGAGTTCATCGTCAATCCTGTTGAAATGACGAACACGCGCGATAACCGCGGCACGATCCCGGGCAACATTAATGCCGCGTTCATGCCGAACGGCGATTACTACCGGGCGAATAATGCCGCGTGGAACGGGCAGCGTCCTGCGGCGGGTTACACGCCAGCCAACGGAGCTTACCGCTCAACCACAACTACGAATTCTACCTATCAACAGTAAGGTCTAACTGAAACTAGGGATTAACTGTAGGGCGGCTTGTTCCAGCCTTTGGGGGATTGGGTAAAAATCTCGGCGCCATTCTCGGTCACACCGATCGTGTGTTCGAACTGAGCGGAGAGCGACTTATCCTTCGTAACGGCCGTCCAGCCGTCCTGCAGTACCTTCGTCTCATAACGCCCGGCATTAATCATGGGCTCAATCGTAAAGATCATCCCGGGTTCCATACGGATCGAGTGTTCGGCGCTAGGATGATCCTCATCCGCATAGTGCAGGATCGACGGCGCCGTGTGAAAAATGCGCCCGACGCCGTGACCGCAGAAATCCCGGACGACGGTAAATCCTGCGGCTTCCGCAAGAGGTTGTATGGCGCGACCGATATCGCCAAAGAAGGCACCGGGACGGACCGCTTCGACGCCACGCATCAAGCATTCATAGGTGACGTCCACAAGCCGTTTAGCCTTGATGCCCACTTTCTCACCGACAATAAACATCCGACTGGTATCGCCGTGCCAGCCGTCGAGCAACACGGTGATATCGATATTTGCTATGTCACCCTCCTCAAGGCGTTTTTCCCCGGGGATCCCATGGCACACAACATGATTAATCGAGATACAGGTAGCGCGCGGATAACCTCGGTAACCTAGAGGCGCCGATTTCGCCCCGCGCTCGCGCGTAAAAGCATCGCACATGTCATCGAGATCACCAGTCCGGGCACCCGGCACGACATGGGGCGTTATGAAATCTAAGACCTCGGCCGCGAGACGGCCCGCTTTCCGCATCGCGGCAAAACCCTCGGCGTTATGCAGGTCAATGCTGCGCGTTGCAGGTGAATGTATTGAATCTTGCATGGTGCGGCTTCTGTTTTGGGGGGCCCGTCGGCCATGAACGATATTAGCAGCTGGACTGCAAAAATCCAAACCCCGGGGAAGTACAGGGAGCTTCTAGATAGAACCGCCGGGTTTAAAGTTGACCTGCACGCCGATCTTTTCCATTTGCTGCATGCTCGTGGCCAAGTTTTGTTGTGCGGCGGCCGCCATCATGGCCTGTCCGTATTCGGTGGGCGCCCGGCTCGAAGACGTTTTCTCGGCCAGCAAAAGGTTTGCGATGATGCCGGGCAAGCCGCCATCTTCAACCAGACCGCTACGAATCCCCTCATCCTGCCGGGCTTTGGGGCCCCAGAAAAGTTCAGTGATCCGTATGTCGCCCGCGGTCTTTTTCTTCTTTTTCTTGAGGGGCAAGCCGGTCTCTTCGTCAAACTGCTCCTCGGCCCCTTCCTCGTCCCATTTCACATCCTGCCAATTGACTGCAAGGAAGCTCTGGATAGCACTGGACATGAATGGCAGGTTGATAAGCAGTTCGCGGAACATCGTGGCACAATTGAAGATCGAATCTTCTTCGAGCTTTTTGAGCTCGGCCTTTTCTTCGTCCGTCTTCATGCCCTTCCGCGCGGCCATGACAGGCGTCATGCAATTGTCTTTAAGTCGTTTTGCCCAATCCGCGCCCTGCGCGGCACGCTCGGGCTCTCCGTTTTCCTTGTAAAGCTCGCTCATCGTCCGGAGCCTTTTGACAAGGCATTCAGACCAGTACCACCAGTCATTGAAAGGAGCGCGTTGACTGTACGTTTGCATCGACCAAAACCGGATATTGAATATATAACTTCAAATGCCAGAAATTCTCGCATTTCGCAAGCGCTGCGGGCCGCTAGACGCGTCAGCGCGGGCTGTTTCCAGCCTGTTTAAATTGCGGCAGGAACTCTTTTAGCGATGAGGGGACCCGCCATGTGGAGCGGCCCCTCCGCGGAACGCGGCTCCGCCGCCTCCCCTGAAGCTGGCTCCCCCGCCGCTTCGCGCGCCAGCCCGGGGTTGGACGATATGCTGTCCATGAGCCGCCGTAACAGCGGCCGAGCTTTGGCCGCTAAAAGAATGCATGCCGTTGTGCAAATGCGTCGGTGGTTCGAAATGGATAGGTTGAACAGGATGCCCATGATCGCCACCATGGTTGCCCCTGTCACCGCCGAAGCCCTGACCGCCATCGTGCCTGTGGCCATCGCGCTCGTGACCGTCACGACCGCGACCGTCGCGGTCATGGTCGCCCCCATGGCCGCCATGCTCACCATGACTACCGCGCTCACCAAAATTATTGATCACGACATTGCGGTTGTTTCCGTAGGCGCCCACGCCCCAATTGCCCCAGCTAGCGCCAAAACCATTGCCAAAGGATAGGATATTCTGGCCGGCTATGTACACGCCAAGATCGGCGGCCGACCCCTCATAGTCGCCTCTATAGTCACCGCGGCCATAACGCCCGCCCGATGCACCGCTCGCCGTGAGCCTTGAGCTCGGCGTCTGTGCGGGAGGGGCCTCGGACAACAAGAACTGGTTGGCCGGGCCGTCTTTAGATGGTGGGGTAACGACGAGGCCGCTTTTCGCGGCAACGGCGTAAAGATCCTTTTTGAAGGCCTCGAGGCCCGCAGCGTCACTCGGATCACCATTATAGCCTACGACGACACCGGTACCATTACGGCGAGGATCATCTTTAGCGACGCCGTCATGCTTGAGACCAAACAACCCATGGGAATGCTTGCCGTCGGTGATGGCGAACTTGCCCTCTTGAGTCTGGTTGAGCTGGTTCAACCCCTGAGTCAGATGATTGGCGAATTCGGGATCCAGCTTAAGATCGAGTTTTTGCCCGCCAATACCAGTCGGGTTGCCTTTCGCATCTTGGTGTGCAGCAAACGCCGCCAGCGACTTATCCGGAACAGCGGAGGAAAGCGCTTTGAGACTGTTGCGGTTGGGGCTGGCTGGACCCGATGGTGTATTCAACGCAGCGAGAACAGCGTCCGGGTTGCCGTTCGCGTCCGCAATGATCTTCATCGCTTTTTCGTCATCATTCAACTTCATAGCGAGCTTAAGGGCGGGAACTTGCATGTTCTCCGGCAGCTCGCCGGCTTTGATGCCGTTCCAATGCTTTTGCATGTCCGCGCGTATGGCATCATTTTTGACATCGATATGGGCATCAGCACCGATCGCCGTAGCGGCCTTGTCAAAAGCAGCCGCGCTCGCTGCGGCGGCAATCGTCGCCTCCGCCTGAGCGCGGGCCGCCTTTTGCTCAGCAGTCAGCTCCGTAGGGGCCGATTCCGATTTCTCGGCCGGTTTTTCGGCAGCCGGCGTTACCGACGTCGCTTTGACCTTATCGTGCATGGCCGTGATCGTGGCAGCGCTAAATTTGTCGCCATCGGCCTCCCGACCCAACCATTTATTGATGGCTGTACGCGAGCGCCCCTCAAAAAGGCCGTCGACTTCACTTTCGCGGGTCGCCGCCTGGCCATCCACATTTGGATGGCGCGCAGAGTTCTTCTGCGCGTCGTAATAACCGTTATCGACCAGATAGGCCTGCAGCGCGCGCCTTGTTGCATCAGCTGTGGCCGGGCCTTCGAGATAGGCCTTGCCGTCCTTCTGCTGGTTGTGAAGGAAGGTTTGCAGATCGCCATCATGGATAAGAGCATCCGTGAGCACATGGTTGTTGTCACGATGCGAGGTGTGAGCGACGCTAGCGCCTGCCCCTGCCCCTGCCCCTGCCACGGCCGCAGCATGCATGGCGCGGTGTGCGCCACCGGTCGGCGCAGATTTGCGATTGTGTTGAGTCGAATTGTGCTGGGTCGAATTGTGCTGGGCCGAATTGTGCTGCGCGACCGCTGCCGCTGGCTCGGCCATTGCGGCGCCAATTTCCTCGCCGTAGTTATTCACAAGACTGACAGCGTGCAGCAACTTATCATGCGCCACCTTCGCCTTGTCATAGGCCGAATCCTCGCCGGCGAACCAGCGCGCGGGGTTGTACCCACCGCGCTTTTCGGCAGCCATAATGCTATTTTCCCGATCCATCTGCTGGCTTGCGGCAGCAATGAAATGTGCGCGGTTGTTGGGATCGGTAAGATCCGGAATCCCATGCACCAACCCAACCTGATTTTTTGTTATAAGGTCGGGGCTCACGAGACCCAAAGACTCTTTGAGATCCTTGTAATTATCGGTACCCACGATCTTTAAGGTCGTGTCGTGGACCTTCTCGGCCGTGTTCCAATTATTGCCGCCGGCGACAACCGCACCCGTGATCTCCTGGCCAAACTTGTTAAGCTGATCTTTAGCGCGGTTGAGGCTCTTTACATTTGCGCTCGCTGCGTCAAAAGCGTCGTCTTCCTTGCCGCCCCATCCGAGCGGATTCCACCCGCTGCGCTTTTCGGCAGCCATAATGGCATTTTGCTTTTTGATTTGTTCGTCAATGAGTTGAAAAACTGCTTCGCGGCTCTTCTGGTCAATAAGGTCAGGCTTCGTGCCAACCATCTTAACGCCGTGCGATTGCAGACTGGCAGTGCCGATCAAGTCCAAGGCCGCCGGAATGTCCTTGAAGTCGGACTTTGTGTAAACATCGAGTGTTTCGGCGGAAACCTGGGCTGAGGTTGTCTGATCGACCATACTTGCCTCCCAAAAGATCTTCAAAAAAAGGTCCGCCCCTCAGGACGCTAAAAAAGTCACTTTAATTTACTCGATTCAGGCTCGGTTCGCAATAGATCGTGTATTTACAATAGTTTCATTGGTTTAAGGCGGTCTGAATATCGCGACTGAGAGCTAAGCCCCCCCCGCATACCGGCAATAGTTTTTAAAACACCAAGCAAACTAAGGTTAATCCTCTGTTAAGCCGTAAGGCCTACGGGAGGGGTCGCACC
>JALYJG010000024.1:13079-14532 GCA_030775365.1 Pseudomonadota bacterium | reverse complement strand
TCAGTAAGGACCTCACTGGCATCGTCACGTCCTGGAATCCTGCAGCCGAGCGGATTTTTGGTTACAAAGCTGAGGAAGCCATCGGGCAAAAGATCAGCAGCCTTATTATTCCGGCCGACCGCCTATCGGACGAGGATTTTATCCTCGGCGAGATCCGTAAAGGCAATAAAATCGATCATTTCCAAACGGTACGTAAAGGAAAACAGGGCCAACTGCTTGATTTATCGGTCACGGTTTCGCCAATAAGAAATTCGAAAGGAGAAGTAACCGGGGCGTCGAAGGTGGCCCGCGATATCACCGAGCTTCGACGAACAGACACGGCGCTGGCAGCCGAACGGGCTACCCTCGAAACACTTAATCGCCTAAGCATTACTTTCTCTTCGACGCTGGATCTCGAAAAGTTGGTTCAAATCGCCACGGATGAAGCCACGAAATTGTCCGGCGCCGCCTTCGGAGCGTTCTTTTATAACGTTTTTGACGAGGGCGGCGAGAGATATACTCTCTACGCCCTTTCAGGAGTTCCCCGTGAGGCCTTCTCGGCCTTTGGTCACCCAAGAGCTACGGCCGTCTTTGCTCCCACCTTCCATGGTGACGGCATCGTACTCAGCGATGACATCACCAAAGATCCGCGTTACGGAAAAAACTCTCCGCATTTCGGAATGCCGAAAGGACACCTTCCGGTTCGCAGCTACTTAGCCGTGCCCGTCGTGTCGCGAGGCGGCGAAGTCCTGGGCGGCATATTTTTAGGTCATCCAGAGCCAGGTATTTTCGATAGTCGGGACGCGAGGCTGGCTCAAGGCATAGCCGCACATGCCGCGATCGGCATCGACAACACCCGTCTTTTTGAAAAAGCCAAAAAAAGCGAAGAGAACTGGAAGGCACTCACGGAAGCCATGCCGCAACTGGTCTGGGTTGATCGGGGTGACGACGGTTTTTGCGAATATATGAATTCACAATGGACGCGCTACACAGGCCTGCCCTTGGAAGAACTGTTGGGCTTTAAGTGGCTGGAGAGACTGCATCCCGACGATAAGGAACGGACAGCGAAGTTATGGCAAGCCGCTGTTGAGGGCAAAGCACAATACAATACTGAATATCGCATCAAAAGGCATGACGGGCAGTACCGTTGGTTTAAAACGAGGGGCGTCGCAATCAAGGATGAGACAGGAAAAATTCTGAAATGGTATGGCACATGTACCGATATTCAGGAGGTCATAGATGCCAAGGAATATGCGGAAGCGGCGAGCATCGCCAAATCAGAGTTCCTGGCCAATATGAGTCACGAAATCCGTACGCCCATGAACGCCGTCGTCGGCCTGTCAAATCTCCTGGCTATCAGTCGGCCTCTGACGGAGAAACAGCGTGAATTCATCAAAACCCTGCAATTAAGCGCCGATGCTTTGCTGGCGCTGATCAACGATCTGCTCGACATCGCTAAAATCGAGGCCCGGAC
>JALYJG010000024.1:0-13069 GCA_030775365.1 Pseudomonadota bacterium | reverse complement strand
GGAAAACATCCCGTTCAGCCTGACGCAGATCATCCAGGAAGTGGTCAGCATGATGGGCGTCCGGGCTAGAGAAAGCGGGTTGGAATTGGTTGCGGATACATCTCGTGTTGAAATGCACACCTATCTGGGCGATCCCTTGCGCATACGTCAGGTTATCCTCAATTTATGCAGTAATGCGATCAAGTTTACTTCATCTGGAAGAATTGAAATCATCGTCAAATGCGAAACCACCCGACTCCCCGACACGGACGCTATAAGTCTCATCGTTAAGGACACAGGTATCGGCATTGCCGAGGACAAGATCGATGCGATCTTCCAGAAATTTACGCAGGCGGATTCGAGTATCAATCGGAAATTTGGCGGGACGGGCCTCGGCTTAGCGATCACAAAAACCCTCGTCGAGCTTATGCAAGGCACGATACAAGTCGAGAGCGCACCGGGCAAAGGTTCGGCATTTACGGTCTATCTTCCGCTCAAGGTCGCCGACCGTATTGAGGTTAAGGATGCGACGACTTCCTTGCGCCCAGCCGCAGATTTCACGTCCCATGCCGAGCGGCACAAAATTTTGCTCGTCGAGGATTACGTGCCAAATGTTTTAGTCGCACAGACATTTCTCGACCAGTTCGGCTACGATACGGACGTTGCCCATAATGGCCGCGAAGCCTTTGAAAAATTTAAGTCCGGGAATTATGTTCTGATATTAATGGATATTCAGATGCATGGAATGAATGGCTGGGATGCGACGCGGCTTATTCGGACCTACGAAACGGCGAACCGGCTGAGACGGATACCGATTTTGGGAATGACGGCCCACGCGCTGTCCGGGGACAGGGAACGTTGCCTGGCTTCTGGGATGGACGATTATATCGCTAAGCCGTTTAGTCCAGATATTTTGCAAAACAAACTGTCGGGGCTGCTCGGCGCAAGCGAGCTTGGCTAACCATGTAGCGGCGGCGCCGCGGGTTACGGCTCCTGCTCAGCCCTCGGCAATAGTCAACAGACCCGTTTGAAGACGGGACCGCGTCGCTCGGGCCTGCGTCGCTGAAATCAGGCCTCGGCCAAAGGCAAGATTGCGAGCCGGTAACCGACCGCGGGCTCCGTCATGATATAGCGCGGAAAAGACGGTTCGGCCTCGAGCTTATGCCGCAGCGCGTTGACCCGTTTTTGCAGATCGATTTGCCGGCCCAGCTCATTTTCCTGACCCCAAAGGGCTCGCTCAATTCGTCCGAAGGTCAAGACTCGTCCGCCATGGATGGCCAAGAGGCGCAGCAGCGTATACTCGTCCTCGTCCAGAACAATAGATTTGCCCTCGAACAACACCTCGCGCTGCCGCAAGTGGATCTGAAGGGCCCCTGTTCGCAGGACGCCGGAATCAATCCAATTCAAACGGGCCTCTTGTTGCTGCAGAGCGGCGCGAACGCGCTCCACAAGCTCACGAACCGCAAAGGGCTTGGTCATATAATCGTCGGCCCCCTGCTCAAGCGTTGCAATCTTCTCGCTATCTTCGGCGCGGGCGGAAAGCACCAAAATCGGCATTTCGTTTGTGAGCCTTACATCGCGTATGACCTGCCGCCCGTCGATATCGGGCAGGCCTATGTCGAGGATCATCAAGGCGGGCTTAGCGGTGTGCACGAGCACAAGCGCCTGCTCCGCCGTTGTAGCCTCGAGGGGGTCGAACCCTTCGGCCTGCAGGGAAAGGCGGAGAAACTTTCGCACATGCGGCTCGTCGTCAACGATCAGAATGCGCGGTAAAGGCATCGGGAGGACAGACATGAAGGCGCATTATACCAGCAAACAGCCCCACCCCGAAGACAAGACACCGTAAGAAGGTGAGTTCTCCATGTAAACAGGGACTTAGGAGTGCATCGGGCCCGGCTTCCTGATTCCTTTGTCTCCGGCAGCCTGGAAGAGCCCTGCTTTCAGGCAGGAGGCAGCTCCGCAGAATCGCCTTAACACAGGGAACCCTTCAGGATTTCGACAGCTTGCCGACTTTTTGCTCGGCGAAGCGGCGAGTCGCCTTATCGGCCTCGCCCAGCATCTCGAGGTCGGTCAATATTTCGGCGGGTAGATCGTCGAGCGCGGCTTCGTTGATGCGTTCAATATCCAGAAAGCCTATGCGCTTATCAAGGAAAGCCTGCACGGCGACTTCGTTCGCGGCATTCAAGATTGCGGGCGCCGTACCCCCTTTGGCCATCGCCACGCGCGCAAACCGCAAAGCCGGAAATTTGACCGGGTCCGGTGCCTCGAAGGTCAACTGGCCCAGCTTGGCTAGATCAAGCCGTGCCGCGGGTGTGGCCATGCGATCCGGCCAAGCCAGCGTGTAGCCGATGGGTATGCGCATATCTGGGGTGCCCAGCTGTGCCAGCACCGAACCGTCGGCATATTCTACCATGCTGTGAACGACCGATTGCGGATGCATGATAACATCGATTTTCTCGGGCGGCATCCGGAAGAGAAAATGCGCTTCGATAACTTCCAGCGCTTTATTCATGAGCGTGGCGCTATCGATCGAGATTTTGGCCCCCATGCTCCAGACCGGGTGCTTGACCGCCTCTTCGGGCGTCACCTTCTCCATGACCTCACGCGTCACTGTACGGAAGGGACCGCCCGAGGCCGTCAGTATGAGGCGGGAGACTGCATCCCGCCGGTCGAAATCAAACACCTGCCAGATCGCGTTGTGTTCGCTGTCCACGGGCAGCAACTGAGCGCCCGCTTCCTGGGCCAGTTTCATCATCAAAGGACCGGCGCAGACGAGTGTTTCCTTGTTGGCAAAAGCGATCACGGCTCCGCGGCGCGCGGCCGCGAGCGTGCCCGGTAGCCCGGCGGCACCCACGATCGCGGACATGACCCAGTCGCTGTCAGCGGCCGCAGCGTCAACGACCGCCTCTGCACCGGCCGCAACCTTGATCGACGTGCCCGCCAGGGCGCTTTTCAGCTCACAATAGAGACTTTCATCCGCAATGACCGCCATGCCGGCATTGAGCGATCTGGCTTGCTCAGCAAGCTTCGAGACGTTTTTGTGCGCTGTGAGCGCTACGACATCATACATGCCGGGGGCACGCGCGATAAGGTCGATGGTCTGGCAGCCGACGGAGCCCGTTGATCCCAAGATCGTAAGGCGCCGACGCGCCGGGATAAGGGATTTCTTTTTATCGTGCTTGATCGAGACGATGCTCATTTTTTATTACCACCAGCCAAGAGGCTCGCCGATAAGGCATTGGAAAAGCGCAAAAAATATGGCGGCGAAAATCAGACCATCGATACGATCAAGAATACCTCCATGCCCTGGGATCAAATCACCGCTCTCCTTGACCCCCGCCTGGCGCTTGATCCAGGATTCGAACAGGTCACCCGCCTGAGAAGCCACCGAGACCGGCACAGCAAGAACCAGCCCGACCCAAGCGTGGCGGGCGCCAAGCAGCCAAGCGATCAAAAAACCCAGCACACCGGCCAATATGATCCCGCCGGCGACGCCTGCCCAAGTCTTGCCCGGGCTTATCGCCGGCGCCAGTTTTGGCCCGCCAATGGTTCGGCCAGCCAGGTAGGCGCCGATATCCGTACCCCACACGACCGCCAGCAGATAATAAACCAGCCCCGCGCCTTGCGGCAGACCGCGCAGGGAAAAAAGCGCCAGCGCAAAGCCACCCAAATAGGGCACACCCACCGTCACCCAATTGGTTTCGTTCTTTTTGCCGTCAACGACGAGAAAATACTGCGCGGTGACAAGCACGGCGCCGACGATCAGCCCGATCGTAGTCGTTTGCCAGGCACCAATCGCAATCGTCAGAATAAGCGCCGTAAAAGAAAAGAAAACGACGTCACCGCCCGCCTTCGGGTTGGTCAGGCGCAGCCACTCCGAAAACCCCAGGACAGCGCAGAGCGCGACGATCAGAAAAAAGGCGGCGCCACCCGCGAGGGCGACGAGAAGAATGAAGGGCGCAATAACGAGAGCAGACAGAACACGTTTTTGCAGATTGCTCAGAGGCGCGCGCATGGAGACCAAATCAGACCTGCCCAATCGTTGTGCCATACCGCCGCTCACGGCCGTGGAATTCGGCGATGGCATCCGTCAGATGCGCACGAGAAAAATCAGGCCACAGCACGTCGAGAAATACAAACTCGGCGTAGGCCGACTGCCATAGCAGAAAGTTCGAGATGCGCTTTTCGCCACTCGTCCGAATGACCAGATCGGGGTCGGGCATGCCGCCTGTGAACAGGAAGGATTGCAGAACATGCTCATCAATGGCTTCAGGCTGCAGCTGCCCGCGCTCCACCGCCTTGGCAAGACCGCGTGCCGCCGCCGTGATCTCTTGGCGACCGCCATAGCTTAATGCGATCGTCAGCGTCAGAGCTTTATTGTCTTGGGTGAGTTCTTCGGCATGCGCTATGAGGTCGGTAATATCGCCAGGCAGTTTCTTCCGGTCGCCGATGACCTTTAGGCGAACACCTTCCTTGTGCATCGATGCCAGTTCGCTGCGCAAATAATACCGCAGCAACTGCATGAGCTCCTCAACCTCAGCCATGGGGCGGCTCCAGTTTTCTGAGGAAAAACTGTACAATGTCAAATGACTGATCGGGAGACCGCGCGCCGATTCCAGCGTGCGCTTAAGAGCGTCGATGCCGGCCCTGTGGCCGAGCGTGCGCGGCAGGCCGCGCGCAGCCGCCCAGCGGCCGTTGCCGTCCATGATAATTGCGACATGCAGCGGGTGCTGCGTGGCTGGCGCCACCTGATTATCTCGAGACATCACGGGTCTTATCCTTCGAATGGTTCGGTCGGAGCATACATGTAATCACGGGTTAACGGCAACGCATGGTTATTTTTGGCCAGTTGCATCTGAAAAACCATGAGTTCCCCGTCCATAAAAGCCATTTCGAACCCTGAGAGATACATCTCCCACATACGGAAGAACACCTCGTTTTTTATGCGCAAGACTTCGGCGCGGTTGGCCCTGAACCGCTCTTTCCAGGCCTTTAAGGTGTAGGAGTAATGGCGCCGCCAGATCTCGACATCCGTCATCCAGAAACCAGCGGCCTCGACATGAGCCACGCACTCTGAAAGGGCCGGAATATAGGCGCCCGGGAAGATGTATTTCTCGACCCAAGGATTGCTCACCGGAACGGGCCGCACATGCCCGATCGAATGCAACAGCATGACGCCGTTATCGTCCAGGAGCTCGTTGGTTTTTCGAAAAAATTCCTCGTAGTGAAGCTTGCCGACATGCTCGAACATACCGACCGAGACGATGCGATCATATGTCCCGTCCAGCAGGCGGTAGTCGAGGAGGCGGATATCGACCTTGTCCTCAAGCCCCTCCGCGCGGACGCGCTCGCGGGCAAGGTCAAATTGCTGCTGCGACAGGGTCACCCCTGTCACATGCACGCCGTAGGTACGCGCCATGTCCATGGCGAGCCCACCCCAGCCGCAACCGATATCGAGGACACGCAGTCCTTGGGCTAGCTTGAGCTTGCGCATGATGTGGTTTTTCTTATCCTGCTGGGCGGCCTCAATGGTGTTGCCGAGGTCCTTAAAATAACCGCAGGAATACTGCATGTCCTTGTCAAGAAACAAGCGGTAGAGCTCGTTGGAAATATCGTAGTGATGCGCAACTTTCTTCTCGGCCTTGCCGATTGGATTATGCTGAAGAAGGAAATCGCAGATGGAAAAAAACCGCCGAAATAGCGCGATGGTCGGAAACTTGCGAACCCGCACCTGATTGTAGACGAAGATCAACAGAAAATCATCGATCGTCCCCTTCTCGACCGTGAACGTCCCATTCATATAGCCTTCGCCAATGGCGTTGTAGGGAGCGAGGATGAGCGGAAGATACATGCCCTTGCGATGCAGCTTAATCGTGCATTGCGGATAGTCAGTCTCACCGTAGACGTGTTCGCCGCCTTCGGCGTCGATGACACGTAAGGTTCCCTGCTTAACGAAACACCTGAAAAAAGGTGCTGGGATAAACATCGTCCTACTCCTGCAACCCCTAGACGTGGGAGATTTCTTTTTCCTTTTGCGTCAGGGCCTCGTCAATCTTTTTGATGAACTCATCCGTTAGTTTTTGCACTTTCTCGGTCTGCGTCTTGTTTTCATCTTCCGACATGCCGGCCTTTTGCTGCTTCTTCAAATCGTCCATGGCGTCGCGTCGCACGTTCCGTACCGCGATACGAGCGGTCTCCGCATATTTGCCGGCAATCTTAGCAAGCTCTTGGCGCCGCTCGGTGCTGAGTTCAGGTATGGGCACGCGGACGAGCTGGCCGTCCGGCTGCGGGTTAAGCCCTAGACCGGCGTCGCGGATCGCTTTTTCGACTGCTTTGACGAGGCCCTTGTCCCAGACCTGAACGGTTAAAAGGCGGGGCTCGGGAACACTTACGGTTCCAACCTGGTTCAACGGCATCGCCGCGCCGTAGGCATCGACATGAACGGTATCGAGCAAGTTAACTGAAGCACGGCCGGTACGCAGACCTGAAAATTCCTTGCGGAGGGCCTCAAGCGAGCCTTCCATGCGCTGCTTCGTCTGATCGAGATTCATGACTATTCCTTATCGGTGATGATCGTGAATTTGCCCTTGCTCTGGATCACGTCGGCGAAGGCGCCATGGGTAAAGATTGAAAACACGAGAATAGGAATTCGGCTCTGGCGCGCCAGCGAGATGGCCGAGGTGTCCATGACCTGCAGATCCTGAGAGAGCACGTCAAGATAGGTTAAGCGATCGTACCTCTTGGCATCCTTGACCTTTGCGGGGTCGGCCGAATAAACACCATCGACCTTGGTGGCCTTGAGAATCGCATCGCATTGCATTTCCGAGGCACGCAGCGCCGCCGCGGAATCGGTCGTGAAGAAAGGATTGCCCGTACCGGCCGCGAAAATAACCACGCGCCCCTTTTCCATATGCCGCATTGCGCGGCGGCGGATGTAAGGCTCGCACACGGCCGACATAGGAATCGCCGAAAGCACGCGTGTCTGCACGCCGACTTTTTCGAGCGCGTTTTGCATGGCCAGCGCGTTGATCACGGTGGCTAGCATCCCCATGTAGTCCGCGGTGGCGCGTTCCATGCCGGAGGCGGCACCGGAGACGCCGCGAAAAATGTTACCGCCGCCGATGACAGCCGAAACTTCGACGCCCATGGCGACGACGTCGCGAATCTCCTCGGCCACCCGGTCGACGGTCGCAGGATCGAGACCATAATCCCTGTCGCCCATGAGCGCTTCGCCCGATAATTTGAGCAAGACGCGCTTGTAACGCACAGGGCCCGCAGCGGCAGGTGTCACCATTTTCGGTTTCTCCGCAAGATTTTGAGACATGACATCCTCGGCTGTTTCGACCTTGATCGGGGCAGTATAGCGATTCACCCAGCAGATAACAGGGGGTGGTTGAAAGAAATTATCCTATTTTTCATCGCCTTAGGGGACCGTGCGCGTGGCGATTGACGAGCCGTTGTGCCCCACATACGTTAACTTGCGTTTCAGATTTTTGCGGGCCATAGGGGCCGAGGACGAGATGGCCAGGTTTCTGTACATTGAGGATTACGACGACCTTAGAATGAAGGTCGTAACCAATCTGCGAAAGACGTTTCCGGGTGACGAATTCATGACGGCCGTCGATTATAAAAGCGCCGTCGCGGCCGTAAATCGCGACGGCCCGTTCGCCGGCATCATCTCCGACTGGCACTATCCCGGAACGCCGACGGCAACGGCTATGAATACGCAATGCGGTGGGTCGGATTTCCTGCGCTACCTGCAAGATCAGAAGATCCTCACCCCGGTCGCCATCGTCACGCTGCACATGGACGAAGATATGAGCGTTATCGAGGAAATGAAAAAGAAAGGGCTCAGCCTGACGGATTGCAGCGTGCACATCAAACGCATCGAATCCTTTCACGCGATCATTAAATCGTTCAAGCAGGCGATCGAGGCGCGCGCCACTGCTGCCGGCGCGCCCGCCGAAGCTAAAGCCTAAACCTTAAGCCCGCTCGGCAACCTAACTGGCCATTTTGGCGACTTCGGCCGCGAAATCGTCTGCCGCCTTCTCAATGCCTTCGCCAAGCTGATAGCGCACAAAACCCGTCAACTTGATCGGCGCGCCAAACGTCTTGGCGGCAGCGTCGATCACCTGGGACACCCGGCTTTCGCCATCGACGACATAGACCTGCTCGAGTAAAACGACATCCTCGTAATACTTGCGCAGCCGCCCCTCGACCATTTTGGCGATAATCTCCTCGGGCTTACCCGAGGCGCGGGCCTGGTCGGCCAGAATGTCGCGTTCCCGTTGCACGGCCTTCGCGTCAACATCGGCCACCGTCAAAGCCTCCGGGCGGGCGGCAGCGATGTGCATGGCCAATTGCTTGCCTAACTCCTGCAGCAAAGCAGGGTCGGCCGCGGATTCGAGCGCCACGAGCACGCCGATCTTGCCCAGATGGGGGGCGAGCGCATTATGCGTGTAGCTGGCGACGATGCCGGTCGTCACCGACAGCGATTTAAGGCGGCGAATGTTCATATTCTCGCCGATCGTGGCAACAAGATTCGTAAGCGCCTCTTCGACAGTCGCCGCACCATCACAGGGTTTCGCTTTGAGGCTTTCGACATCCGCGCCGGTCTCGAGGGCGATCTTTGCCGCTTTGAGAACGAAAGCCTGGAAGGCTTCGTTGCGGGCGACGAAATCGGTCTCGGCATTGACTTCAACGATGGCAGCGCGCGCGCCGCTAGCCGCCACAGCGACGAGACCTTCGGCCGCCACGCGGCCCGCTTTCTTGGCGGCCGCCGAGAGACCCTTTTTACGCAGCCAGTCAATCGCGGCTTCCATGTCGCCCGCGACTTCGTTGAGCGCCTTTTTGCAATCCATCATACCGGCGCCTGTCTTGTCGCGGAGGTCTTTCACCATCGTTGCCGTAACTTCGGACATCAAACTCTCCATCTATCAATGAGGGTAGACGGGGACACCCCAACAGGGCGTCCCCAATCTCTTAACCGTTGGCGGCCACGGCCTTTTCGACGGGGGCGGGCTTGGTTTCGCTCGCCGGCAGTTCCGCTGCGGCGCCGAGATCCTTGCCGCCGGCCATGACTTCGGCCTGCAGACCATCCAGCACTGCTTGCGCCGCCAGATCACAATATAAGTCGATGGCACGTGAAGCATCGTCGTTGCCGGGGATCGGGAAGGTGATGCCGTGCGGATCGGAATTGCTGTCGACAATCGCGATCACCGGGATGCCCAGCTTACGCGCCTCGGCGACCGATATGTCTTCCTTGATCGTGTCGATGACAAACAGAATGTCGGGGACCCCACCCATGTCTTTGATGCCCCCGAGCGCACGCTCGAGTTTGTCGCGCTGGCGCGTCAGCTGCAGGGTTTCCTTCTTCGTGAACTTGGCGCTGGTGCTACCGAGCTTTTCGTCCAGCTCGCGCAGACGCTTGATCGATTGCGAAATGGTTTTCCAGTTCGTGAGCATTCCGCCCAGCCAGCGGTGATCGACGTAATACTGGCCGCAGCGCTTGGCCGCTTCGGCGATCTTTTCCTGCGCCTGGCGTTTGGTGCCAACGAACAGAACGCGGCCGCCGCCGGCCGCGACGTCACGCATCGCCTGAAGAGCGCGCTGCATCAACGGAACCGTTTGCTCGAGATCAATAATGTGGACTTTGTTGCGGACGCCGAAAATGTAACTTTGCATTTTCGGATTCCAGCGGCGCGTGTGGTGGCCGAAATGGACGCCGGCTTCGAACAATTGCCTCAGGGTCACGACGGGCATGGTCATGTGTAGGTCTTCCTTTTCCGGTTGTTCCGCCGCGTATTGTGTGAGCGAGCCGCGAAGGATGCGGCTGCCACCGGACGGCTGTTTGGCGGGATTTACCGCCAGCAGCCAAATACGCGTGAGTTGTTAATGTTGCGTCGAGGGCACATCCCTGGACAGCGGGTTTGTACCGGAGAGAAGGCCCGAAAGCAAGGCTCAAATCCTCAAAAAACCTGACTCTAGGCCAACAAAATAAGGGTTTCGCCGAATTCCACCGGTTTACCGCTCGACGCCAGGATCTCGCTCACGGTCCCACCTTGCGTGGCCTTAATCGGGTTCATGACTTTCATGGCCTCGATAATAAGCAAGGTATCGCCAGGCTTTACCTTGTCGCCGACCTTAACAAAAGGGGCTGCGTCCGGGGCCGGCGCCAGATAGACAGTACCGACCATCGGCGAAAGGACGGGCTTGCCCTGCGGCGGCGCTTCGGCGCCGGCGGGGCTGGCGACAGCGGGGATTGGCGGTGCGCCCGGGGACGAATGATGGACAACAGTCCCACGCGTCACGGCGCAGCGGATCTTTTTGTCGCCTTCGGCGTACTCGATTTCGCTCAGGCCTGTCTCTTCGAGCAGTTTGGCCAGCTTGCGAATGAATGCGGCATCGAGATCAAATTTCGTCGACATGTCTTACCTATTTCTCTCGAACTTTATGACGCGACGCCAGCGCCTGGATTGCGTAAGCGTAGCCGTCTATACCAAGACCACAAATGACGGCAAGGGCGGCTCTGGCCAGCAGCGAACGATGGCGGAATTTTTCACGAGCGTAAACATTCGTTGTATGCACTTCAATCACTGGCACCTCACTCAGCAATAGCGCGTCGAGAATGGCAACGGAAGTATGTGTGTAGCCGCCAGCGTTAATGACGATGCCGGCAAATTTTCCACGTGCACCCTGGATCCACGTGACGAGGTCGCCTTCGGCGTTACTTTGCCGGCAATCGACAGTCACTCCGCAATGGGCGGCGGTCTTGCGGCACAGCGTTTCCAGATCGGCCAATGTTGCAAGACCATACAATTCTGGCTCGCGAACCCCAAGCATGTTGAGGTTCGGCCCGTTAAGCACAAGAATCGGCGGCGTCTCGGTCATTCAATACCCGGCAATAGGCAGGATCAGGATTTGGTTCCCGCTATACGCACATCCTGCACAATCTTGTTGAGCTGGTCGTATTGCAGCGCGCCCGGGAATATCTGGCCGTTGATAATAAACATTGGCGTACCGCGGACGCCGATCTGCGTGCCGAGCGCGACATTGTCATCAACCATCTTCTGAATGGCGGGGTCGGCCATGTCTTTTTTCAGTTTGTCGACATTGAGGCCGACATCCTTGGCCGCCTGATAAATGGCTTCGTCCGTCAGGTGCTCTTTCTTGTTCATCAGCGCGTCGTGCAACGGCAGATACTTGCCTTGCCGGATGCTCGCGAAAGAAGCTTTGGCGGCCTGCACCGAGGCCGGTCCAAGAATCGGGTAATCCTTGTAGATGAACTTCACTTTTTTGTCGTTCTTCAGAAGTTTCTCGATACCTTCTTCCGACATTTTGCAGTAGCCGCACTGGTAATCGAAGAACTCGACGATCGTGACATCCCCATGCGGATCGCCCGCCACAGGGGAGCTCGCATCCTGATAAAGCTTGTCCTGGGATTTGCCGATGGCCTCTTCGGTTTTTGTCTGGGCCTCGGCACTCTCCCGCTTTTCCAAGGCCTGCGCCGCCATCATAAGGACTTCCGGATGCTCTTTGGTTAGATAGTCTTTGATAACCGCCTCGATCCCGGCGCGTTCGGCATCGGAATAGACTTTGGCCTCCACGGCGGGAGCGCTGGGGGCGGGAGCGCCGGGGGCCGCCGCGGATGGAGCGGTATTCGCGGCAGCGGCAGGCGAGGGCGCAAACATAGGCGGCTGCGGCGGCGTGGAGTCCGGATTCACAGCGGAGATAACAGCGTAAGCCGGGGGCGACGAAAACGCCAAAATGGCGGCAGCAAAAAATAGGGCAGCTTTACGCATAGCGACTCCGATCGGGTGGGTGCAGGACGAAGAGACAGAACCAAGTTTTAACTGCCAAGTCAACGACGCTCTGCCCTTGAGCGGAATTTGTCGAATGTTTTCAAGCTCTCTTGAAAGGCCTGCCCGCAAGACCGTATAGGTAGAGCATGACACCTCATTCCCTTTGCGGCCGCCGCATACTGCTCATCATCTCGGGCGGAATAGCGGCTTACAAAAGTCTCGACCTTATTCGCCGGCTCAAGGAAGCCGGGGCCGCGACGCCTTGCATCCTGACAGGAGGGGGCGCAAAATTCGTCACGCCTCTGTCGGTCGCCGCTTTGTCCGAGGAGCAGGTCTACACCGATTTGTGGTCGCTGACCGACGAACAACAAATGGGCCATATCCGCTTGTCGCGCGAAGCGGACTGCATCGTGATCGCGCCGGCTTCGGCGAATCATATCGCTAAAATGGCGCATGGTCTGGCAGATGATCTCGCCTCGACCGTTTTGTTAGCGTCCGACAAGCCCGTTCT
This sequence comes from Pseudomonadota bacterium, assembly GCA_030775365.1. Taxonomy (GTDB): domain Bacteria; phylum Pseudomonadota; class Alphaproteobacteria; order UBA9219; family UBA9219; genus JALYJG01. The sequence continues at coordinate 778 of JALYJG010000024.1, read as the reverse complement.
TATAGCTCCCGCCATGAACCCCTCGATGTGGGCTCACGCAGCCACGCAAGCCAATATCGCCACCTTAATACAGCGCAACGTTACAGTGCTCGGCCCTGCCCTCGGTCTGACCGCTTGCGGCGAGGAAGGCCAGGGCCGCATGAACGAGCCCGCCGACATCCTGGCAGCACTCGGCAGTCTATTCTCCGCTCCGGGGCGTCTGACGGGCAAGCGCGCGCTCGTAACAAGCGGACCAACGATTGAGCCGCTTGACCCTGTACGTTTTCTTGGCAATCGCTCCTCGGGCAAGCAAGGGCATGCGATCGCCGAAGCCTTGGCCAGAGAAGGCGCAGAAACGACGCTGGTGACGGGTCCTTGCTCGCTGGCCGATCCACCCGGAATCAAGACGGTCCACGTCGAAACGGCGGTCGAAATGCTGGCCGCCTGCGAAAACTCGCTGCCCGCCGACATCGCCGTCTGTGCGGCCGCCGTCGGCGACTGGCGACCGGCCCGCACGGCAACTGAGAAGTTAAAAAAGGGCGTTGCCGCCCCGGCCCTGCAACTCGAAGAAAATCCGGATATTTTGGCCACCCTCGCTCAGACAAGCAACCGTCGCCCCGCGCTCGTCATAGGCTTTGCCGCCGAAACATCCGATATGCTAAAACACGCCTCCGATAAACTGACCAGCAAAGCTTGCGACTGGTTGATAGCGAATGAGGTCGGCCCGGCCAAAGGATTTGCGCAAGATGATAACGACGTCACACTGCTGCGGCGCGACGAAAAAGGACTGATCGTGGCC